>CAZDMM010000283.1:0-8552 GCA_964505845.1 uncultured Caldilineaceae bacterium | reverse complement strand
TTGATGGGGTTGGTATCGTCAAAGCGCAGGTTGCATTTGCCGCCAAATTCCTGGGCCATGCCAAAATCAATGCAAATGGCCTTGGCATGGCCGATGTGCAGGTAGCCGTTTGGCTCCGGGGGAAAGCGGGTGTGGACTCGGTCATATCGGTTGGCCCGTATATCTTCTGCGATAATGTCGCGGATGAAGTTGGACGGGGTCGTGACCCCGGTTTCGGTTGTGTCGGGGGTGGTTAATTCAGACATGAACTCTTTGTCTCCCTGGAAAAGACCCCCTCCCCTGGCCCCTCCGCCGATTCGGGGGAGGGGTGGGGGTGGGGGTCAGATTTTCATCGCTGGTGGTAACGCCGAGGCTTTGTGACGGCTCCTCGGTTGGACATTGTAGCACATTCTTGTTATCCATGCTAGAGGAGCTAAAGTGGGATGGGTGCGACGCACTTGGCTCGACCTATGGCTGGAGCCGCTCCAGTGCCCGACCAAGCCGCTTGAGCACGATTTCCCGCCCCAAAATTTCCAGCGATTGGAACAGCGGTGGGGCAACGGTTTTGCCGCAGACGGCCACGCGCAGCGGCTGGAGAAAGTCGCCCAGTTTCAGGCCCACCTCGGCGGCCCCGCTGCGCAGGTTGGCTTCGAGGGCGTCGTGGCTAAATTCGCTGTGGGTGAGGATGGCGCGAGCGGTTTGCAGCAGCCGGGGCACGTCGGCCAGGGTCAATTTTTTGGGAACCAGCAGGTTAAGATCGTAATCGGGCAGTTCGTCTACAAAAAAGAAGTCTACCCACTGCGGCGCGTCGCTGAGGACGGTTAGCCGCTCCCGGAGGAGGGGGGTAATTTTGAGCATGGCGTCCCGGTCGGCCTGCAGCCCGGCGGCGGCCAGAAAGGGCATTAAGCGGCCGGTCAAATCTTCTACCGTCAACTGGCGGATGTAGTGCCCGTTGAAGTGATCCAGCTTGTCGTAATTCCAGGCGGCGGGGGCGGCGTTGACCCGCTCCAGGCTGAAACGTTCAACCAGTTCCTCGCGGCTCATGAGTTCGGTTTTGTCGTCATAACTCCAGCCGACCAGGGCCAGGTAATTGATCATGGCTTCGGGCAGATAGCCGCGCTCTTTAAAGGTATGCACAAAAACGGGGTGGACTTTGCCATCGGGGGCGCGCTCTTCGCGTTTGCTCATTTTGCCTTTGCCGGCCGGGTTGAGGATGAGGGGCAGGTGGGCAAACACCGGCGGCTGCCAGCCAAAGAAGTTGTACAGGTGCAGGTGAATGGGGAAGCTGCTGATCCACTCTTCGCCGCGCAGAACATGGGTGATTTTCATCAGGTGGTCGTCCACCACGACGGCAAAGTGATAGGTGGGGATGCCGTCGGATTTGATTAAAACCATATCCTGCACCAACTCATTTTCAATGGTAATATCGCCGCGAATGGCGTCGTGCAGGGTGACGCTGCCGCTGAGGGGCACTTTGATCCGTACCACAAAAGGCTCGCCAGCGGCGGCCCGCCGGGCCGACTCGGCCGGGTCAAGGTTGCGGCAGAAGCGGTCATACCCCGGCAGCAGTTTGGCCTTTTGGCGTTCTTCGTTAACCTGGGTCAGGCGTTCTGGGGTGCAAAAGCAGCGGTAAGCATGGCCTTGATCCAGCAGAATCTGGATATATTGGCGGTAAATATCCAGCCGCTCGGTTTGGTAGTAGGGGCCGTAGTCGCCGCCAGCTTCCGGGCCTTCGTCCCAGTCCAGGCCCAGGTAGCGCAGCCCATCAAGCAGATTGGCGATGGCTTCCGGGTTGTAACGTTTCTGGTCGGTATCTTCAATGCGGAGGATGAATTGTCCGCCGCTCTGCCGGGCCAGGAGATAATCATATAAGGCGGTGCGAGCGCCCCCTACATGTAAAAATCCGGTGGGGCTGGGGGCGTAGCGAACCCGCACCGGCGGCATCGTTGTTGTCATAAATTTTTCCTTGTCGTATGAATCAGCAAGCCAGCGAATCGGCGAATCGGGTAAAATCTTGGTGGGCCTTTGGCTCATTCATGGTGGTCAAATAAGGCTTTGATATGGGAAAGATTTAAGTACCAGGCGGGCAGCGTCAAGCCGATCAGATAGCGCACCAGGCTAAGGCTAAGGTCGCCCCAGGAATAAGTTTGCCGGGCGGCGGTGAATAAGCCAATAATGTTAAGGCCAGACCAGATAACGATCATCCCTATGAACAGCCGCCGTCCCCAGTGTTTCCGAGTCCACAAGCCATACACGCTGGCCAAAAAACCCAGGCCAAAAAAGGCGTTAAAAATAAAAACTGTCCAAATCTGGCCCTGGCTAATGCTCTCTGGATCAGGCAAGCCGGCCATAACCGATATATTGAGCATTTGGACAAAGGCCAGCACGGCCAAAACCAGGGCTAAGAGCATCAACGCAATAATGCCCCAACTGCCCCGGCGTTGAAAAAAAGAGGCGACCCGGTTCAAGGTGGCTAAACTTCCTCAAAGTCCAGGGCTTTGCGGCGCATGAGAACGCTCTGCACCAGGCCCAGGGAAATTAAAAAGGCGATGAGCGAGCTGCCGCCATAGCTGACAAAGGGCAGCGGTGTACCCGTAACCGGCAGCAGGCCCAAATTGACCCCCAGATTTACAAAGGATTGGAAGAAAATGACCGTAGCCACGCCGATGCAAATGTAGCGGCCAAAAGGGTCGCTGGTGAGGTCTGCCGCCCGGATGATACGCCAGATCAGGGCCAGAATCAGCAAGAAAAGCAGCAGAGAGCCTAACAAGCCTAACTCTTCGCCAATAACCGAGAAAATAAAATCGGTATGGCGCACACGCAAGAAGTGCAGTTGATTTTGGGTGCCGATACTAAAACCCTTGCCCAAAAAGCCGCCGGAGCCGATGCTGATGAGGGCCTGCTGGATATTGTAGTAAGCATCGGGGTCGCTCTCAGGGTTTAAAAAGAGCAGCAGGCGGTCGCGTTGATAATCGGCCATGGTCAGCCAGATGATGGGGGTGGTAAACAGCGCGCCAATGCCCAGCAAAGCCACCTGAAACCAATTGACTCCGCCCATCAAGGCCATCACTAACCAGATCATGGCGACGATAACAGTTGTGCCCAAATCCGGTTGAAGGTAGATTAAAATGAGGGGCGGGATCACCAGCAGCAGCGAAAGGAGCAAATTGCGAAATTTATCCATCTGGCCGTCACGGTCGGCCAGAAATTTGGCCGTAACGATGATAACGATGATTTTGGCCAGCTCGCTGGGCTGCACCGGAAACAGGCGAAAATCCAGCCAGCGCAGCGTGCCGGCTGTCAATTCGGCGGCCAGGAACAGCGTGCCCAGCAGCCCCAGCATCACCACATAAAAGAATTTAGAAAGCGGGGCGTAGTAGCGGTAATCAATGGCCGCTACCAAAACCATCACCAGCAGGCCAATGCCGGCCCGGGTAAGCTGTGACTGCCACAAATCTCGCAAATCTTCTTGATTTTGGTTGGCGCTGTAAATCATAATCACCCCATATAGGATGAGCAGGGCTGCCAGGCCAACCAAAACCCAATCAAATTGACGCCAAACTCGTCTATCCATAAGTGAATCTAATCAACATATTCTTTCTGGAAAGGTTGGAGGATTGGAAGGCTGGCGAACTTCCAACCCTCCATTCTTCCACTCTTCATTTGTGGCGGGCGCCTACCAGCGGGATATTGGCCGTTAAGCGGCTTTGCCGGGCGGTTTGGGACAGGGAAATTTCGATGCCGTCCCGGTCAATATCCACATATTTGGAGATAACCTTGATGAGTTCATCTTTTAACTCATTCATTTTTTCAGCCGACAGGTTGACCCGGTCTTGCACCAGCACCAGGCGCAAGCGGTCTTTAGCAATTTCACTGCTAGACGGCTCCCCTCGACCTAACAGCCGCTTAAATAGGTTCATTGGTCATCCCTCGTCCCACAAATTTGGTACTCACCCCATTGGCTCACCAAAAACGGGGTGATATAACCGGCCCCTTTAAGAAGATTTAAACAATTTAGACAGACGTTTGAGGAAAGAGTTATTATCTTCGAGTTTGAGAAAGGGGACATCCTCGCCCAATAAACGCCGGGCAATATTTTGGTAGGCTTGACCGGCCATGGAACCGTTCTCCATGGCAATAGGCCGGCCTTTATTGGTGGAGATGATAATCGCCTCATCATCGGGCACAATGCCAATCAACTTGATGGCCAGGATATCCAGCACATCATCGGTACTGAGCATATCGCCGCGCTTAATCATATCCAGGCGCAGCCGGTTAACAATCAAATTGGGCGACCCTTTTTCTTCTGCTTCAACCAGGCCGATAATCCGGTCGGCATCGCGCACGGCAGAAACCTCCGGGGTGGTCACAATCACCACCTTGTCGGCGGGTGCGACAGCATTTTTGAAGCCCTGCTCGATGCCGGCGGGCGAGTCGATCAGAATAAAATCAAAATCGGGCCGCAGTTGGTCGCACACGGCAATCATATCTCCGGGCGTCACAGCGGTTTTATCGCGTGATTGGGCCGCCGGAATCAGGTAAAGTTCTTCTAGCCGTTTGTCTTTGATCATGGCCTGGCGCAGCCGGCATGTCCCCTCTACCACGTCTACCAGGTCATAGACAATGCGATTTTCCAACCCCATGACGACATCCAGGTTGCGCAGGCCAATGTCGGCGTCAATGGCGACGACCTTATGGCCCAGGGCCGCCAGGGCGACGCCCAAATTGGCCGTGGTGGTGGTTTTGCCCACCCCACCTTTGCCGGAGGTAATGGTGATAACCGTTGCACTCATATATAATCCCTGCTCTCGGCCGCCGGCTGATGACCGCCGCCGCTGTATTAAACATTATGGAGGTTAAAGTGACAGGCGCTCTTTGGACTGAAAATCAAGTTTAGAAGAATAGGGACTTATTTTAAGGATTCAAAAGCGCCTGTCATCTGGTTTGAGTCTGCTCATTCTGTCTGATGTCTCATTCTACGCGCGGCCACGGTTCGGCCACAATCTGGCCGTTTTGAACGGAAGCCATCTCTGGCATCAACTCGTGTTCAATTTCATCGGTGGGAGCGCGGGCAATGTAATCTCCAATGCGCAACTGGGTGGGCGACAGGTGCAAGGCGCACACCACGGCATTTTTAGCCAGCTTTTCATTGGCCCCGGCATAAACGGCGCCGCGCAGCCGTCCCCACACAATGATGCTACCGCCGGCGCGAATCTCGGCCCCGGGGTTAACATCGCCAATAATCACCACATGGCCGGCATGCTGGATAACCTGCCCGGAGCGCAGGGTGCGCCGCACTAACATAGCCTCATCATAAACCGCCGGGGGAGAGGAGGAACCGCTGATGGGCCGGGGTGGAGCGCCGAGACTGACCTCCAGGCCCAATTGGGCCGCCGCTTCGCGGGTGCCGGCCGACTCGCTCTCGACCGCCCACAGGGTTACATGGTGGCGGTTGAGAAGCTGGCCTAGCTGTTCCAACTCGGCCACGGTCAGTTGGCGCAGGCCAACGGCCAGGGCTACCCGTCCGCCTTTAAAAAAGGAGGCTTTTTCTTGCAGGCGCTGGTCAAGTTCGTCAAGCAGTCCCGGCCAGACTCCTGCGCCCAGGGTAATGATCAAACCATCACTGGTTCCTTTGATGTTAATGCGGTCGCTCGACATCAAGCTGCTCTACTTATCTCAACACGCCACAGGTTAGCCTTGGCGCTCCAAACACTATTGGGCCGGTTGGGTGGTTTCTGGTGCTGGTTGGGCTTTGAATTCTACCAGATAGCGCAACCCTTTGGCAACTTCCAGTTGCAGCAGCGGAGCGCCCGGATAATCCGGCAATTGGAGCTGCCAGGAGGCAGCCTGGGTAGGGTCAAGTTCGGTGTAATCAAATTGGCCGGTTTCGCCAGAAGTTAACTGGGCCACCACTTGCCCACCGGTCAAGACATTTACCAAAATATTGGGGACTCCCTGGCCGGCCGCATCCAGCACAAACCCAGATACGCTGGCTTTGTCGCTGCTCCAGGTATCTGTGCCAAGCAAACGGGCGGTAAAGGCGCTGTCGGCCTGGATGGGGGGCAGCGGCTCTTCGGCCGGCGGGGTGGTTTCGGTCTCGTCGGGGTCTTTAATGTTAAAGTAGTAGCGTAAAATTTTATTGGTGACCGGCACGGCCACCTCCGAACCTTCAAGCGCCCGTCCGCCGCCGCCGCCATAAATAAATACTACGGTGGCGATGGTAGGATTATTGCTGGGGGCATAAGAGACAAACCAGGCATGGCTGGTTTTTACCCGGCCATCCCGGTCTAAACATTGGGGATAGCGGTCACAAAATTCGGCGGTACCGGTTTTGCCCGAGGCGATAATGCCGGGCACATCAAAGGTATCGTGGGCTGTGCCGGCTTCCCAGGCAATCACATTCCGCAAGCCTTCTTGCACCAGGGCGATATACTGCGGGTCAACGGCCAGCTTGCGGATGATGTGGGGTTCGGTCACTTTGACCATTTTATCATCGGCGTCAAGGATTTCTTTGACCAGAAAAGGCCGGTACAGGGTTCCGCCGTTGGCAATGGCCGCGTAGGCGTTAAGGATTTGTAAGGGGGTGGCCAGCACAAAGCCCTGCCCAATAGACATATTATAGGTATCGCCGGTCAGCCAGGTTTCGGCGTAATTAATCCGTTTCCATTTTTGATTGGGAACCAGCCCGGCCACTTCGCCGGGAATGTCAATGCCGGTGAGTTCACCCAGGCCAAACATGGAGGAGTACTTATCCAGCCGCTCTATGCCTAAACCTTCATATTTAGTTGGAAAGTACCCCCCGCCCACCTGGTAAAAATAAACGTCGCAAGAAAAGGCCAGGGCCGATACCAGGGTAACCGGCCCGTGCCCCTGGCGCAGCCAGCAGTAAAACGGTTGGGCCAGGTCTTTGTTGTCAGGCTCAAACTGGTTGGGGAGATACAAAATGCCTTCATCTACAAAGATAGTATCTGAGTAGACGGTGCGCTCTTGCAGAGCGCCGCTGGCCGGGATGATTTTAAAGGTAGAACCGGGTGGATACAGGCCGGCAATGGCATGATTTACCAGCGGAGTCCAGGGGTCTTCGCTTAACAGCGACAGTTCGCGGGGTGTGACTCCGCGTGCAAAGATGTTGTTGTCAAAGCTGGGCAGTGAAACCAAGGCCAGGATTTCGCCGGTTTGGGGGTTCATGGCAATAGCCACGCCCTGTTTGGAGTCGACCGCTTTCATCTCTTCTTGAAGGGCTTTGGTGGCGGCTTCTTGCAGCCCCATATCAATGGATAAACGCAGGTTGTGGCCCGGCCGCGCCTCTTTAGATTCGCTGACGGTGCGGATTTTTTGGCCGGTGACATCCACCTCAACGCTTTCCAGGCCCTTGATGCCCCGCAGCCACTCCTCGTAGCTGTTTTCAAGCCCGGCCAGGCCAACCGAGTCGGTCAGATCGTAGCCCTGGGTTTGATATTGGCTAAATCGCTCGGCCGGAATGGGGCCAACATAGCCTAACAAATGGCTCACCAGTTCACCATAGAGATATTGGCGAGTTGGGGTAATATCAATCAGAACGCCGGGCATTTTGAGCCGTTCCTCTTCAATTTTGGCGGCGATGAAGGGGTCAACATCTGTAGCGATTGTGACCGGCAAAAAGGGGGCCAGAACCCGGTTTTGATTGACGGCATCACGGATGCCCAGCGGCGCTTTGGCGTATTGGCGGCTGCGGGGGTTGATGATTTGGCGTGGCAGCGGGCGGGTATAGGCGTGGTGGGTAATGGCCTGGAAATAGCCGTTATTGCGGCCTACCAGCGGTTCGGTTTGGGTGGTAATGGGTAAATTGAGCAGTTCCGACAGCCGGGCAAAGATTTTGGCTTCGGCAGTATCGTCATCAGGCAAATAGGCGGGGATGACAACCACATTGTAGGTGGGCCGGTTGCGCACCAACAGCTCATTGTTGCGGTCATAAATGACGCCGCGCGAGGCCGGCACCTGGTTCAAGCGAAAGCGGTTGGCGTCGGCCAGCACTTTGTAATTTTCACCCTGGACTACTTGTAAATTCCACAACTGCGCCGCCAGAACCATGAAGGCCAGCAGGACCATGCCCCGGAATAAATAGCTGCGCAGCCGAATCTGAAAGTCGGTCATAGCGGTCAATTATACTCGATAAATTTTATTTTTGAAACTATCAAATGGAGAGCGGCTGTGGATTAAGCCAGCGATTGAGCAGGCTTAACAGGGGGAAAATAAATAACATAACCACCGTGTTGAAGATGGCGGTGGGGATCAATATAATTGAAAGAACTTCATCCCAGGCTATGGGGCGTCCCAGCAAGTTGAGGCAGAGCAGGGCCAGGCCGTTGAACAACAGGCTGAGGGGGAAGGTCAGGCTCAAGGGGATGACCAGGCTGCTGCCAAACAGCCGCCCGTGAAACACAATGGCCACGGCCATCACGACCAGCATGGTCAGGGTAAAGATGCCAAAGGGCGCGCCGGAGAGCATATCCAAACTCAAGCCGCCGATCAGACTCCAGGTGAGGGCTTCGGGCAAACCGCGCAAGGTAGTCCAGCCGATGACCAAAACCAGC
>CAZDMM010000282.1:0-8557 GCA_964505845.1 uncultured Caldilineaceae bacterium | reverse complement strand
GGCGTGCTGCGTGAAGGTTCACTCTTGCCCCATTTGACCACCACCGAGGTGGAAACCTTGATTGAAGATAAAACCATCATTGATGGCATGATCCCCAAAGTCCGTTCCGCCGTCGAGGCCGTAGCCGGTGGGGTGCGGGCGGTCAAGATTACCAACCTGGCCGGGTTGAAAGAGGGTACGGGCACGGTGATTGTGGGGTAGAGGGTATCGTAAACCCGCTGTTTTCGTGCCAACGTCAGTCAATGGTGAAGATGCATGGTGGGTATATTAGGATTATCCACTTGGTATATTGCCGTTGGGAAACTATATTTATTATTGAAGCAAGAGTAGCTACTTCTGTATCTATTTCCGATGGTTGGACAACTATTCCAGAAGGTTCAACAACTATCTCAGAAGGCTCAACAACTTTTTAAGTTACTTTACATGTCGTTCCGTTATCAAATCCATAATGTACAAAAAGTGTGTCCGCGAATAAACATCGTAAAATCTTTATCAAAAAATGGGTAGTGATATGCCTGCTGTTAGTCAATTCTTCGGCATCGTGATTTACATGTATTTCAATGACCATCCTCCACCCCACTTTCACGCTGAGTATGGTGGTAGTGAAGCCTTGTACGAAATTGAAACCCTACGGGTCTACAAAGGGAAACTCTCGCATCGTGCTCACAATTTGGTTATTGAGTGGGCTGACCTCCATCGGGATGAATTGATGGAAAACTGGCGTAGAATCCGGCGGGGTGAAGATATTGAGTCACTCGAATGAAAGGAGTGGATATGGCCTCAGAAGAATTGGTTCGCGTTAAATCTGTTGAAGTGTTAGAAAAATTTTGGGTACGTCTGGAGTTCACGGACGGCAGCCAAAAAGAAATTAACCTTGAACCTTACTTGCATGGCCCAATCTTTGAGCCGATACGAAACGACCCAGCCATGTTCCGTTCTGTTAAAGTGGATAAACGAATGGGGACCATCGTTTGGAGTAATAACGCGGACATAGACCCGGATGTACTGTATCTGGGCTTAAAACCTGCCTGGATGGAAGCAGAGGAAGAGCTGGCTAACGTAACTCCTCAAGCGTCCTGACCAGTTGCTGGCCCGATGGCGCGAGAACGGCTACCCCATAGGAGCAACCACCCCTTGAAACTTGATTATGACACGCTCGCCTACGAATACGCCCAACACCGGCGAGTCCACCCGGACGTGCTGAAAGGTTTAATGGAGGGCGGCCAGCTTACCCGCACCTCCACAGTGCTTGAGGTGGGCTGTGGAACCGGCAACTATATTGTGGGCATCGCCCAAGCGATAGGCTGTGACTGTTGGGGCGTCGAACCCTCGGCCCGGATGTTGAGCCAGGCCAGAGAGCAATCCTCCAGCGTCCATTGGCTGGCCGGTCGCGCCGAGAAGCTCGATCTGCCCGGCGGGTTCTTTAATTTGGTCTTCTCGATGGATGTCGTCCACCATGTGGCGGATCGGCCGGCCTATTTTCGGGAGGCGTACCGGGTATTGCAGCCGGGCGGCCGGCTTTGCACCGTCACTGACTCCGCCGAGATCATCCAGCAGCGCCGGCCCTTGTCGGTTTATTTTCCTGAGACCGTTGCGGTGGAGGTGGAGCGCTATCCCGCCATCGCGGAACTGCGGCGCATGTTGGTCGAGACGGGTTTTACCAACCTGGCAGAGGTAACGGTTGAGTTTGCCTATACCATCTCCGACCTCCGGCCCTACCGGGATAAGGCTTTTTCTTGCTTGCATTTGATCAGCCCCGCCGCTTTTGAAAAAGGTCTGCGGGAGATGGAACGAGACTTGCGGTCTCAGCCCATTCCGGGCCTCTCTCGCTACCTGCTGTTGTGGGGAACAAAATTAGGTTTGCAAAATGGGAACTGCCACGAATTAACACAAATTAGCACAAATAAAGAGAAAATTAGTGAAATTAGTGTTAATTCGTGGCTGTTTTTTTCAGTGAGGTCTTGTCAACGAATGAAAAACGAATAGGAGGTCTTTTCATTTGTTTACACCGCACCTCCCGTGGGACGCCGGGACGGTGTGCGGCCACTAGGGGCCTTTGGCTCTGGGTGCAGGTGTTCGTTAGCTATTCGTTGACAGGCATAGCCACAAAAATGGAGGATTTCGTAAGAGAATGACCCTAAACACCCAAGATATCATCGCTTTGGAAAAGAAGTATGTGCTGCAAACCTACAAACGCCCCGACTTGGTCTGGGAGCGCGGCCAGGGAAGCTGGCTGTACGACGCCGAAGGCCGCCAATATTTGGACGCCGGGGCCGGCATAGCCGTAACATCTTTAGGGCACAGCAACCGTACCATTGTGGAAGCCATTCAGCAGGCCGCTGAGGGCCTGATCCACACCTCCAACCTCTACCACACCGCGCCGCAAGCCTGGCTGGCCCGCGATTTGTGCGAGGCTTCCTTTGCCGAACGGGTCTTTTTTTGCAATTCCGGCGCCGAAGCCAACGAGGGCGCGCTAAAATTTGCCCGCAAATACGCTCGCTTCAAGGGCCATCAGGATAAAACCGGGCTGGTAGCCTTTAGCGGTTCTTTTCACGGGCGGACGATGGGCGCGCTGGCGACAACGGCCACGGCCAAGTATCGCACCCCCTTTGAACCGCTCATCGGCGATGTGACCTTTGCCGAGTTCAACAACCTTGACAGCGCCCGGCAGGCCATCACCGCCCGCACCTGCGGCGTCATCATCGAGCCGGTGCAGGGCGAGGGCGGCGTCACCCCGGCCGAGCCGGAATTTTTGGCCGGCCTGCGCGCCCGGTGTGACGAGGTCGGTGCGCTGCTGATTTTTGACGAGGTGCAGTGCGGCCTGGGGCGTACCGGCCGGCTGTGGGCCTATGAGCATTACGGCGTCACCCCCGATGTGATGACCCTGGCCAAGCCCCTGGCCGGCGGCCTGCCCATGGGCGCGATTCTGCTGACCCGGGCGGTGGCCGAGACGCTGGAAGTGGGCGATCACGGCAGCACCTTTGCCGCCGGCCCGCTGGTCTGCGCGGTGGCGCGGGCAGTCTTCAACCAGATTAATCAGCCCCACTTTTTGGCCGAGGTGCAGGCCAAAGGGGAATATCTGGAAGCGAAACTGCGGGAAGTCGTCGCTCAGAGCTTGCTGCTGACCGGTATGCGGGGCAAGGGCTTGATGTGGGGCCTGGTCTCCACCATTCCCGCTGCCGAGATTGTAGCCGAGGCCCGTAATCACGGCCTCATCGTTCTGGTGGCCGGGGAAAAGGTGGTGCGCCTGCTGCCGCCACTCACTATCAGCCGCGAGGAAATTGATCTGTTGGCCGAGCGGCTGGCCGCTACTCTAATAGCCGTCGGCTAAAAACGTCGTCATTGAAAATTGGGAGTGCAAAAGCTATAGCTTTTGCACTCCTGATGAACTATTTTCCTGGGAGTATCTATTGCAACCTATGAGTCACAAAGAGCCAACTCCGGTTATTAATATTCGCAAAGCGCGGCTGGTTGATGTGCCGCATATGATGCCTATTTTGAACGAATATGCCAAACAGGCCGAGATTTTGCCCCGCATGGAGCCGGACGTGTACCAATCCATCCGGGATTGGGTGGTGGCGGAGGCCGGCGGCAAAATTGTGGGCATGGGGTCGCTGCTGATTATGTGGCACGACTTGGCCGAAATTCGCTCGCTGGTGATTGACCCGGCCTACCAGGGCTACGGGGTGGGCCGGGCGATTGTGACCCAACTGCTGGCCGAGGCGCAGGCGCTGGAGCTGCCGCGCGTTTTTGCCTTAACCCGCAAGCCCGGCTTCTTTTTGAAAATTGGCTTCCAATTGACCCAGATTGAGAATCTGCCGCGCAAAGTGCATAAAGATTGTGTCTTTTGCCCCAAGTTTCACGCTTGCGACGAGGTAGCGGTGATTATGCCCATGCACGAGGCGGCCCTCTCGGAACGCCGGCTGGATCTGTCGGAGCTAAAAAATAGCGGCCCCAGCCGCCAGACGGTCATTCCGTTAATGCAGACGTCAAAGCGGTAATTGGTCATTGACCAGAAATAGGTTTTTTGATGGAGGAGATTGGAGACGGCGTGCCCTTTGGGTATTAAAGAATCTCTAATCTCCTGGCGGGTACAAGTTTTTGGGGACAACTGCTAAACACAGAGGGTAAGTTGGATTGGCGTAAATTTTGGCGAAACCTGGGTTGGTATATTCTGGCGGTGGTGGCAGCGGTGGTGCTGGCGCGCTTTGATCGCCCCCTGCTGTGGCTGCCCTGGCTGGTGGCGGCGGCAGGAGCGGCCTGGCTGCTGTGGATGCAGCTCCGTCGCCCCTCGGCGGAGGGCGACGCGGCCCGGCGGTCCGGCTTTTACCTGGAGCAGGCTTTATCCTACCAGCGACAAATTGAGCAGGCCCTGAAAATTAACGCCTCGTCCGGCCACTCGCAGCAGTTGACGGCCCAAATTGAGGAGTGGACGGCGGCCATACGGGAACTGGTGCAGCGCGTCGAAACGCTGCATCAGGATGAACTCATCCGCCGCGATCTGAAAACCGTGCCGGAGGCAATTGCCAGCCTGGAAAGCCGGTTGGCCCGTGAGGGGGATGTCGCCATCAAAGCTCAACTGGAGCTAACGTTAGCCAACCGGCGTAAACAACTGGCCGCTCTCAAGCAACTGCAAAACACCATCAACCGGGCCGAAATCCAAATTGAAAGCACCCTCTCCCTGCTCGGCACCATTTATTCCCAAATCCTCATCGGCCAATCCACCAGCCACGTGGCCGATTACAGCCGCCTGGCCACCGATGTGGATGAAGAAGTGCGGCTGCTGCAAGACCAGTTAGAGGCCCTGCGGGAGGTCAAACTGGGAGGTGAGGAGTGGTGACTCCACAACAAATTCGCCCGGTGGTTATTTGCCTGTTTCGTCAAAATGGGGCTATTCTAGTCCACGATCTGGGCAAGCCTACCTCGTCGGGCGTGAGGACGACGAGGCGCCCTGCACAGTGGTATGGAAATCCCTGGCCGAGCTTCAAGAGGGTTCCGCGCCCATTTATCCCACCGGCTTCTTGGAATTGCTGCACCAACATGGGTATGCTTGATTGACACCCACGGGTAAAGTTATGACCTCATCAGAACAAGTCGAACAAACGATGATCTACCAACTCAAAATCAGCCTCAAAGGGCTGATTCCGCCCATTTGGCGGAAGCTGCAAGTGCGGGGAGATGTTAACCTGCACGACCTGCACCAAACACTCCAGGTGGTCATGGGCTGGGGCAATTACCATCACTACCAATTTATCATTGAAGGGGTACGCTATGGCGAGCCAAATCCGGCCGACTCGGCTCTCAAACCGGCCCGTGAAGTGACTCTCAACCAGCTTGTCGGCCTGGCCGGGAGCAAATTCATTTACCTGTACGACCCGGCCGATGACTGGCAGCATGTGGTCAAGGTGGAAAAAATTTTCCTGCCCGAACCGGGCACTTATTATCCGGTCTGTTTGGCCGGCAAGCGGGCCTGTCCCCCGGAAGAAAGCGGCGGCATTTGGGAATACACCAACCTGCTGGAGGTTTTGGAAAACCCCCGCCACCCCGAATATCGAGAACTGGTAGATCAATTTGGGCTTGAGTTTGACCCGGAAGATTTTGATGTGGCGCGCGTCAACCGGGCGCTGCGCTCCATTTGGTTAGCCAGTTTGCTGCCCGCCTGGTCTGCGCCAACGGTTCCGGCCTCGCTGCCTGCCCGCGAGCCGGCGGCAGTCTCACCCCCCCAGTGGTCTGAATCCGACTCGGCGCTGTTCCAGAGCATCGCCGCTGTTGCGGTCCCGGCCCGCGAGGAGCAAATTGCCACCCTGTTAACGCTGCTGCCCTTTACCCCCTCCGAATCTTTCCGGGTGGTAGAATTGGGCTGCGGGGAAGGGCTGTTCTCATACGCCCTGCTGGAGTGTTTTCCTCGCGCCGAAGTGCTGGCTCTTGACGGGTCGGCGGCCATGCGCGCCCAGGCGGCCCGCCGGCTGCAAGCTTTTCAGGGACGAGCCGTTGTGGAGGCGTTTGACCTGCATGCCACCGAATGGTGGCCCCGGTTGCAAGGGGTAGATTGTGTGGTGTCCTCGTTGGCGCTGCATCATTTGAGTGGGATAGACAAACGCCGGCTCTTTTCCACCATGTGCGGCCACCTGTCGCCCCGAGGGGCGCTGCTGATTGCCGATTTAATTGAACCGCAGCGCCCGGAAGCGCGCCAGTTATTTGCCGCAAGCTGGGATCGCTCGGCCGAGGCCCAGGCCATGGCCCAAACCGGCTCAATCCAGTTGTTTGAGCGATTTATTGAGGTCGGTTGGAATTATTACCGCTTTCCCGACCCCTTTGATAAACCCTCGCCCTTGTTTGAGCAGCTTACCTGGCTCAAAGCCGCCGGTTTTGTCGTGGTAGATTGCTTTTGGCTGCAAGCCGGACACGCCATTTACGGCGGTTATAAAACCGAATCCGCTCCGACCTATTCTGGGGTATCTTACCTGGCGGCGCTGCGGGCGGCCCAGGCCAGCCTGCAAACTAAAAAGTGATAACGTGACCCTCCATCTAAAAAGCGGGACTCCGCCCGAGGAATAGTGTATGGCAATCCAGGTCCCCATGCCCAAGCTTGGCCTGCTCATGAGCGAAGGAACTGTTGTTGAGTGGCTGGTTGAGAATGGTCAGCTTGTTGAGCCAGACCAACCCATCGTCAATATTATCACCCAAAAGATAAACTATGAGGTGGTGGCTCCCACCGGCGGGGTGCTCTATCACGCCGCCCAGGTCAACGACAAAGTTCAAATCGGCGACCCCCTGGCCTTTATTACCGCCCCCGACGAACCGCCCCCGGCCATCCAGCGCAAAGTTCTGTCCACCCTGCCCGGCCAGATGCCGGGGTGGCGGCCGGGCGCCAAAACCGGGCCAGGCTCGTTTGTGCCGGCTTCGCCTTGGGCGCGCCTGTTGGCCCGCGAAAATGGGATTGACCTAACCCAGGTGATAGGCACCGGCCCCAACGGCTGCGTGGTTGGGCGCGATGTGCTGCGCTACAACAAAGAACGCCGGCGAAGCGAGACCCAAAAGGCGGCAACGACGGCCCCCGTTGAGCATGTAATCCCCCTCACCGGCATCCGCCGGGTGATTGCCGAACGCATGGCCGAAAGCCTGCACACCATGGCCCAGGCCACCCTCAACGCCGAAATAGACGCCGCCGCACTGCTCCGGCTGCGCAAACAGGCCCAACTCCGCCCAACCCCTACCCCAACCGACATCGTCATCAAAGCGGTGGCCCTGGCCCTAAAAACGCATCCGCACATCAACTCCATCCTGCTGGGTGATGAGATTGAACTGCTCAAAGACATCCATGTGGGCCTGGCCGTGTCACTCCAGGATGGGTGGCTGGTGCCGGTTGTTCGCCATGCCGACCAGCGGACGGTGGCCGATATTGCCCAGGAAACCCGGCGCTTAATCGGCGCGGCCAGCGCCAACGCCTTAACGGTAGACGAGGTCAGCGGCAGCACCTTTACCGTTACTAACCTGGGCGTCTACGGGGTTGACTTTTTTGTGCCCATCATCAATCCACCCGAAACCGCCATCCTGGGGATAGGTCGCATTGTTAAAAAACCGGTTGTCTTCCAGGGCCAGGTGGTCGCTCGCCCGATCATGGTGCTGTGCCTCTCTTTTGATCACCGGGTGGTAGACGGCCCCCAGGCCGCCGCTTTTTTGCGCACCGTGTCTAGGCTGCTGGCCAGGCCGGAAAAATTGTTTGCTTAAGGAAACCCCATGGCCGCTTTACAGGCCGCACCTTTTAACCAGCCCCGGTCGCTCCTTTTGACCAGTGACAACCCGGCCGACCTGAGCCAGGTCCGGCGTTTACTGAGTCTGGTGTTTCCTCAGCTCCAGGTTCAGCAGGCCGGGGATGAGACCCAACTGGCCCTGGCCCTGGCCCAAAACGGGTTTGACCTGATTCTGCTGGAGGCGCGTTTGCCCTGGGCCGACAGCCTGGCGGTGATGCGCGCCTGCCAGGCTCGTTTCCCTGCCTGCCCAATTATCATGCTGGCCGACGAGCAGAGCGAAAAGATTGTCCACCAGGCTATCCCACTGAGCCTGGCCGGTTATGTGCCAAAATGGGCCGGCCAGATGATCGGCCTGGCGGCTGCCGTGCGGCTGGTGCTGGAACGCGCCAGGGAGCATACCATCACCGAGGAAACGCTCACCCGCTACCGCCGCTTGTTCGACACCGTGCCGGTGGGTCTTTACCGCGCCACGCCTGCGGGACAAATTTTGGATGCCAACCTGAGCTTGATTCAAATGTTGGACTATCCCGATCGGGCGGCGCTGTTGGCCCTCAACGTGACTCAGCTTTATGTGAACCCGCACGAGTGGGAAGGCTGGCAGGATAGGCTGCGGCAGAACGCGGGGGCGCTTTTTTTTGAAACGCAATTCTATCGCCGGGATGGGTCGCTCATGTGGGTGGAGCACAATATTCACCCGGTACACAGCCCACACGGCTATATTCTGTACTACGAAGGCATCTTGCGCGACATCACCAAGCGTAAGCGAGCCGAGAATGCTTTATTGGAAAGTGAAGAGCGCTTTC
>CAZDMM010000281.1:4345-8562 GCA_964505845.1 uncultured Caldilineaceae bacterium | reverse complement strand
GCGAGACCGGGAGGAAGGCCAGGGTGGCTGTCCGACAAACACCGACCGGCGCACACAACCTGAGACTGTCGCGGCGCCGCCGGCGGTCGAACTTATCGTAGCTGTTGCGGATAGATCTACTGAAACCCGCCCATCACTCCAAGTTGCCAAGCCAACCAGTCATCCAAATTTCGGATTTTTCAAGAAGTTGCCGCTGACTGCTCCGGCTTCATTTGCTAAAACTAGATCACTTGCGAGATAACGGAGGGATAAAATGGCCCCAATGATCCAAACACGCCTTCACTCTCACCTGGCTGAAGTAAGTCATCACTCACGTCAGCGCAAAAAAACGTCACCTCCACATTCTATGGCTGCCTATAGCCTCCGGACAAGCTGGGTTGGTAGCTTTGGTGTGCTCATTTTGACCTTACTTGGACTTATACCTCCACCGGATAACTTCCCTCTCCTGTCCTTAGCTATTTTGGTAGTCCCTGGGTTTCTGATGGTTTGTATTTGTACGGGGCTACTGGCCTGTATCGATGCCGGGGATTATCTGAAAAATAACTTGCAAAGCACCCAGTTAGGCTGGATGGCAGGTTATTGGGTTGGCATTTTTGGGGGCATTGTGGCGATGATAATGGCTGCCATGGGCATATACATGCCGGAATTCGGCCATGGGGTAGTCGGTCAGTTCACTCTTGAACAATTGGAGTTACTGGAAGGTTATGGGCTGACTGTGGAGATCATCGCTTTGACGGGACGGGTGTTGGGCGCAATGGTCATGTATGGGGTCATCGGTTCTTTGATTGCCGGGGTGTGCGGAGCGCTTGGGGGACTGTTTTATCCCGTCGAGGAGGCATGAGGTCAGGAGTTGTGATAGGAGCTAGTAAGCTTTGGCCAGAGCAGCGCGAAAAGTGGAATTCCGGGACGCCTCAAAGTAGCCGGTAGATAGATTGTGGTTAATGGTAGAAAAGCCAAACCGGCGAAATATATAGCACCTGATAGAACTCCGAGATATCCAAGATGTATCCATTTTCGTGTGGCAGCAGATTCAGACTGGGCGATGAGCGAAATTTTTAACTTGGTCAGGGGCAGACTATTTCTTATCGTATGTCCGCTCAGTTGATCGAAAGACATTGGCAATATCATCCTCGAACAGCGCATAATCATCAGGATTATCCCAGATCAAGGCCAGTCAGAATTTGATTGCTTTCAACTGGCGCTACTGAAACTAAGTGATAACAGATTGTATGGTGTCAATCGCTCGGTACTATCGCAGTTTGCCCCACCATGCTTTCAGGCGATGGACCAATGGGGGCCGATTCATTTCAGCTTCAATTTCCTGAATGTCACGCTTTACCATTCTATTTAGCTCTGGTGCATCTAGGTCATCGAGAAGTGACAATGCCTGGTGCATTAAGCGATACGCCTCGATTAAGTTGTCAACGCTCCACTCTAATCTCAACCATTGGGCGGCTGTGCGTGCCATATCCACCCGACTACCTATCTGTTCCTCGATTGCAAATGTCTTGGCAAACAACATCCGCGCTCGTTTGTAATCGCCTCGATCCTGCGCCAGTGCGGCCAGCTGATGAAGTGTAATGATCACACCTTCGGGATTATTGATCTCGTGACTGGTGTCCAGACTGCGTCTGTAGAGTTCCTCCGCACGTGAATGGTCTCCAAGTTCACCCCAAGCACATCACGCAGCAGGTCAGCGGTATGACGGATAGTCGGGCCTTCAGGCATGGCCGTGCGTGCGCTGGTCGAGCCAGTCACGCAGCGCTGGCTCGTGCTCCTCGTGGAGATGTCCGAACGAGGCCGTGAGCACAGTGGCCAGCGGCTCGCCCTCCAGCCAGTCATAGCGTCCCGGCTCGGTCAGGTCACGCTCCGAGAGCGCGCTCACCGCATCGCGCATGGCTGAGAAGGAGCGCTGGTACGCGTCAAGCACCTCTTGGAGTGGGCGGTCGCGATTGGCCTGATAGATCCAGGCATTGATCTCCTCGACGTCATCCTCTTCCTTGAAGTGGGCCGGCCAGGGTGGCGGCGCGGGCGTCTGCCCAGAGCGGGCGGCGTCTAGGCGGGCCAGGGTCTTGCGGCGCCAGCCGTTCAGGTGCGCGACCACATCCTTGAAGGTCCAGTCGCCGGTGGCCCCAGGCTCCAGCATGTGCGCCTCGCCCACTTCTGCCACAAGCTGCTCCCAAAAGACCCGCTCGCGCTCAATCTGTGCCAGCAGCTCGCTTTTTCCGGGTGTTTCGGCCACAGTTATCCTCCTGTACTTTTCAATACCCTTAATTACCAACAGGTTAACGAATCAAGAAAAAGCTGCTTGAGATCCTCAGCACTGGCCGGGCGAGGGGACAGCTTGGTCACGCGATGCTGGGGCAGCGTTCCGACCACTAACTGATCCACATCCTCTGGCCCAAAACCGACCGCACTCAACCCGTTGGGCATCCCGGTCTGGCGCATTAAATCAATAATCGCCCCGGCCAGCAATTCGCCGGCATCGCCGAGGTCAGCGTTGGAAACGTCTACCCCCATTAATTTAGCTGCATCCAGATGGCGCTGTGGGTTTGCCGGCGCGGTAAACCTGAAGACTGCCGGCGCATTCAAGATGACTGACATCCCGTGTGGAATGAGCGGATGATCAGATATATATCCTTCAGGTTTGAAATCACGTACCATCCCAGAGACAGGGTAGGACATTCCGTGCGGCAGATGCACCCCGGCGTTACCAAAGCCAACACCGGCAAAAGCAGCCGCCAAAAGCATCTGCCCCCGCGCCTCATTATTTTCAGGATCGTCAGTGGCCCGGATTAGGTACTGGGCAACGATTTCGATGGCTCGTGCGGCCCAGACATCGCTAATGGGATTTGAGCCTTGATAGGCCGGCCGCAGGCTGAGCTGTTCGGGCGCGGTTCGCTGGCCGTAGGGCAGCGCCGTCATCGACTCCAGGGCGTGGCTGAGCACGTCCAGTCCACTGCAAGCAGCCACCATCTTGGGCAAAGTGCGGGTGTTGTCAGGATCAATGATCCCCATCACCGGGCGGAGAGCGCGATGGGCAATCCCGGTTTTGGCATGCATTTCCAGAAAATCAAAGATCGCCACCCCGGTCGTTTCGCTGCCCGTGCCAGCCGTGGTCGGCACGGCAATCAATGGTTTCAGGCGTCCTGGGACAGGACGTCCCTGGCCAATCGGAGGGTTGACATAGGTCAGGAAATCAGCCGGGTAGGTAGCGTATAAATTGGCCGCTTTGGCCGTGTCCATACTGGAACCGCCCCCGACAGCCACATAGCCGTCGAATTGCCCCTCGGTAGCAAATCGGATCGCTTCCTTAAAAGAGATATCGGTTGGTTCGACGCGGACCCGGTCGAACAGAACCGCGTCAATGCCCTCCGCCCGTAAGGCGGCGAGGGTTATGGCCACTGCCTCTGTTTGAGCCAGGTTGGGATCGGTCACGACCATGACCCGGTGGGCGCCAAACTGTTTCATATCGTAGCCAATTTCACGGGTAGCGCCGGGGCCGAATTTGATACTGGACGTATCCATAGTAAAAACGGTTTCGAACGTCATTGTTTTCACCTGCCTCTCAATTGATTAACTGATTACATGTAATTCTGAATCATATTGAAACTGTTAAAAAGTCTTATGGCATTTGATTATCAAATGCCATTAGCGCCCAGATCTTACTGACCAAAATAAATGAGATATCGGTTGCGCTGGCGGAAGACCAAATTCTGTAGGGGCTTTTGGTTATTGATCAAGAGTGGCTCTGGGCCGAATCCGGGCTTGCCAGGGGGGAAGGGTGGTAGTTAGAGATTTCCGAGCTTCGTTAATGAGGATTTCCAGGTCTTGGGTACCCAGAAGAGAAAAGGAAATGCCTAATTGAGCCAGTTCTTGATGGCCCAAGTTGCGGAAGGTTCGCCTTGTCGCCGCTCGACTCATAGCGTCATAAATCTTCAGGAAATCGGCATCAGCCGGTTGATCCTGCAAGACAAAACGGGCAAATTCTAAAGCAATCTGGTTCACATCTGACACAACTCAGCTCCATTGGTTCATCCGCAAAGTGACGTAAAAAAGCATCCACGACGCTATCTCCGTGGTAAATGGTTCACTCCCGACAGCGGAGGCAATTAGCTCGACAATCGCAACCAACTGCCTGTGGAATGGCTCACTCAGCTCACATAGGAATAATAACCGGCTCAAGTTGAACTCGACTGATCATGTCTGGTCCACCT
>CAZDMM010000281.1:0-4335 GCA_964505845.1 uncultured Caldilineaceae bacterium | reverse complement strand
AACACACCATATCCTTGTAGCAAAGTATAATACAGGCGATTAGCTAAAGCAACCTGATCAAAAGCCTATGCGGGTTTAGACTCAGTAGATCCAAAATTTGTTGTGGAGCAGGCTGGAAAGCCTGCTCATGAGGCTGGGATAGACTGGAAAGGCTATCCCAGCCTCAGACCTCTCGGAAATTGGATCTACTAAGACTGCTCAAGCCCTTCTTTTTTCCGGTTGAGAATCCTGGTGCCGTTGTCCGCAACCTTAGCCTGAGCAGCTAAAGTGATTTTAACGAAACGAGCCCCCCTGATTTCTCGATAAGTAGGGGTCTAAACGAAGCGACTGCCCTCCTCCAGGAGGGCAGTCGCTCTTCATTTATGACCATGCCAGAGGTCAAGCAACTCATTGAGGTTTAGCTTGTACGACTTTCCAGCACTGATTTCAACCGCGCTAAATTGGCCATACTCTCGGCCTCAGCCCGCTTCGCCTGCGCCTCGTTTATCATTCCTGTGAAGGGGGTGTCTGCCGGTGGGTCAATTTCACAGCGCTGGATAACTTTGGTGGTGCCGTTTTCGCCCTGCATTTGCAACTCCCAGTGCATTTGCATCAACTTCTTACCTTGTTTGTTGGGCATATGAGCCGTCCAGGCGACCCGCTCATTCGGCTCCAGGGCCGTGATTTCGGCGATCGTGTGGCCTTCAAACCTGTGCCTCATCTTCAGCATCGGCATCATCACGCTGAACATCAGCTTCTGCATCATAGGCGTGTTGCTTGGTAAACCCTCTTCGGTCTTATATTGACTACCCACCCGGGCTGGCCCCGACGTCAGCGAGGTCATCTGCTGTGGTTGGTGATTCCACTCAGTATGTCGAGGAAGGTCGGCCACATAATTGTATACCTGATCCTTCGGGGCCTGAATGTCTACCGTTGTTTCAAATGAAAATTTAGCCATGATAGGTCTCCCTGGAAAATAAGATCGTTTAGGAGTCCGGAATGCATTCCGGACTCCTGTTTTCATTATCGGCAATAGTCAGGCTTAAGCCGCCTCTGGGGTCGGGATAACGCCAAGCTGTTGCATCAGGCTGAGATTATCCATGTTGGACCAATGTTCCACGATCTTGCCACCTTCGAAACGGTCAACAACGATGGCCGTGATCGCAATCTCCTTGCCAGTTGGGGGAATGCCCTGAAACTCCCCCTGGTGAGTCCCACGGAAGGTCAAACGGAGCATGACCTTGTCTCCCTCGGCAATCAGGTCGTCAAAAGTATGGTGCAAGTCAGGGAAGGCCGTGTAGAACATTTTGAGCATTTGTTCCATCGCTTCACGATTTATTGGTTCGGGATTTCCGGCAAAGTGCATGACTACGTTGGGGGCAACGAACTCATCCAGTGCGGCCCAGTTTTTCTTGTCGAACTCTTCTCTCCATTGGCGTGAGAGCGCTTTGTTTTGTTCTGTTGACATAGTTAATCTCCTTATATTAATTCAATAATTGAAAATAAGCTAACAATTCTACCCGGAATGATATAAAACATATTTTTGGTTTACGAGATGGACACCTCCGTTCTTCTAGCGCACTAGCAGAATCTCTATCAGCCAATTCCCTCCCACTCGGTCTTTTCCCAGACCCGGTCATCAGAGAGGCCGCTTGTCAGTAACGTCTCGAACTGCTTATTTAGGGCCTTGATCATTTCTCGCAACGCGTCGTCGTCAGGAAATTCAGCGATAATCAACATCTGTGACGCATCATTTAGGTTGCGATAAATCTGAAAGTGCGTTGCCCCAATCTTATCGGCCTGGTTTACCAGGGTCTCACGGTTGAGTTCCTGCAACGCTTTCCAATCCTTGATCTTGACAATAGATGTAAAGGTAACTGGCATTACCGTTGCTTCCTCAAATTTGCTGAGTTATAATGGCTGAACGGAATTTTCTTCTTTATGTTTCCATCATAGCAGAGAGGCGTGCCAAAAGCGTGCAAAGCGTGGGTAAATGGGTCAACTAAGTCTCGAATTTCTGGGTACACCTAAAGTCCGTCATGCGGGTTCGCTGATCGCCTTCCCGACCCGTAAGGCGCTCGCCTTGCTCGTCTATCTGGCTGTCGAGGGGGGTATCCACTCGCGTGAGAAGATCACAACGCTCTTTTGGCCAGAGAGCGACTCGGGGTCAGGTCGAGCGACCCTGCGCAGCACCTTGCGCCACTTACGGGAGAGCCTGGACGAGACCGGGCCAGCTCACATCCCTCCACACCTGGTAACGGATCGCGACACCCTCCGCTTTGACGCATCCTTCGATTTAGATCTCGATCTCGACACCCTTGAGTCGGCAGTCCATGTGACGCATGAGTTGCCTCTTATGTCATCCTCCGCTTCATCCTCTAACGCCCAGCCGGCCAACATCCATCAGCTAATTGCTCAACTCAAGGCAGTAACAACCTGCTACCGGGGTGATTTTCTAGAAGGGTTCTCGCTCGGCGATACCCCGGCGTTTGATGACTGGGTTATGCTTCAGAGTGAAATCTGGCACCGCAAAGCGATGCTTGTCTTCGATTGGCTCTCCCTGCTCCAATCTGAGGGTGGCGAGGTTGGGAGTGCGCTTGAGACCACCATCCGCTGGGTGGCGCTCGATCCGTTCAACGAGGCTGCACATCGCCGGCTGATACAGTTACACTTTGCCGCCGGGGATCGGGCCGCTGCGCTTCGGGCTTATCGGGACTGCCAGGCAATTCTGGCTGAGGAACTGAATGCTGAACCTGCGCCAGAAACAACAGCCTTGGCCGAGCGCATCCGGTCTGAGACCCCACCGCCCGACCGCGGTGCGACGGCGGCTCGTGAGGCAGCCCTACCCCTCCTCACTGCCGAACCGCCCCTGGTAGGACGGATGGTGCAACACCTCGAATTAGTAACCGCTTATCGCCTGGCCCGTCGAGGTCGGCCGCAAGTAGTGACAATCGAGGGCGAGCCGGGCATTGGCAAGACCCGCCTGGCGAAGGAATTTCTGGCCTGGGCGTCTGCTCAGGGCGCGGATGTATGGCATGGGCGGGCCTATGAGATGAGCGGTCTGTTACCTTACCAACCCGTGATAGAAGTGCTGCGCCAGCGCTTAAGGCGGGTGACTAATCTGCCTCAGGTGCTTAGTGATACCTGGCTGGCCGAACTCAGCCGGTTACTACCGGAACTCAGTGATCAAATGCCTGATCTGCCCACCCCACTCAAGCTAGACGAAACCGAAGCCCGCACGCGGCTATTTGAGGCAGTGGCCCGCTTTGGGCAAGCTCTGGCCGACCAGGCCCCGGTTGTCATCTTACTGGACGACCTGCAATGGGCCGATGCAGCCTCACTGGATGTCCTACGCTATCTGGCCGGTCGTTGGGGAGATGAGGGCGTATCGGTGCTGCTCCTGTTGGCTGCCCGCACTGAGGACCTTAGCCGGCCAATAGCGAACGCCCCGCCAGATGCGCCGATATTCAGCAATTGGTTGACGAGTCTGGGAAACAACCTGCCCCTGAACCGACTGAGTCTAAACCCCCTCACCCTGGCTGACACGCAGCAATTGGTGTGGTCTATGGGCGTGGGCGATCCGGGTTCCGGCACTTCTCCTTCCCTGTCGCACGAACTTGAAGCGTTCTGCCAGCACCTGTTTGCTGAAACCAAGGGGCATCCCTTCTTCATTATCGAAACACTTCAATCATTATCTGAACGGGGGCTATTGCAGCGTCAGGAATCAGGTGGCTGGACAGCCGATTGGGAGACGGCTCTACGTCAGTGGCAGACCACCCCCGATTTCGTACCAGCCCGGATACAGGATCTGATTCGCGCCCGGCTAGCCCAGCTCAGCCCGCAGGCGCAGATGGTCTGCACGGCCAGCGCTGTTCTGGGGCAGGGCTTTGATTTTGCCCAGTTGGGTCAGGTGGCGGCCCTCGATGAGCGTGACACCTTGCCTGCGCTTGAAGCCTTGCTCAACCGTGGGCTTCTGCGTGAGACAAATGAGGGCTACGTTTTTGCCCACGACACGATTCGTGAAGTAGCCTACACTGACATTAGCCAGACCCGGCGGCGTATCTTGCATCAGCGGGCCTTGGCTGCCCTGGAGTCAGTTGCTGCCCCCCCCGCACGCGCTGGCAGCCGGATTAACAGAACCCGCTTTCCGCTACAGTCTGGCCGCTGGCGATGGGGCGATGCATCTTTTTGCTGTGGGCGATGCCATTGCCCACTACGAAACAGCCCGCCAGATACTGGCCAACGGTCAGGCTCCATCAGCGATTGAAGCCGCCGACTGGGGGTATCTTTACACGCATCTGGGCCGTGCCCTGGAGCTAAATAGCCAGTTCGACGAAGCCTTGCGCATGTACAATG
>CAZDMM010000280.1:0-8580 GCA_964505845.1 uncultured Caldilineaceae bacterium | reverse complement strand
AATGAGAAGTCCATTGGAAACCAGGCGGGGGGGCAGAGGAGCAGAGGAGCAGGGGTGACTTCTCCCCCGCGCCCCCACATCTCTGCACCCCTGCTCCATGAGATGCCAGCCGAATGCAGCCAACAATGACCACGCCGGCACGATGGTGTAGATATGGGTCAGCCCCAGGGCGACGACAAAATTGTAACCGAGAAATGGCGCTGCCAGCCAAATGAAGAGGGAGGAGTAGGGAGTAGGGAGTAGGGAAGGGGGTGAGGGGTAAGGGTTGAGATATAACGCGATAAGTGCGCCGAGGAGGAGGAGGGCGAAGGGGAGAAAAGATAGGTTCAGGGTGTCGCCAAAAACGAGTAGAGTGGGATTGAGACTGACGGCCACTGCGCCGGCGGTCAGTACGGCTGCGCCGGGCCAGCGCAGCCAGGGCAGGCGCGAGAGCAGCCAGGCCAGCAGGCCCAAGATAAGCAGGCCGGTGATGATGAGGTAGTAGGCGGAACTATAAAAGGTGTTGAAGTGCAGGAAATCGGGCAGGTTGTTGCGCAGCTCAGCACCGATGCGCCCGCCCAGGTAATCGCCGGTGCGGTTGGCCTGCGGGTCAAGGCTAAAGGGCAGATAGAAGGGGAGGGCGGTGAGGCCGAGTGATCCTATCAATAGAATCAGACCGGAGACCGGAGACGGGAGACCGGGATACTTTATTAATCTGGTAAGGCTCCAGCCGGTCTGCGGTCCTCGGTCTGCGGTCAGGTTCATCAGCAGAATCCACAGCAGGGCCGGGACGACCAGCACGGCGTCGTAGTGGGCCAGCAGTCCCAGGCCAATGGATAGGCCGGCCAGGGCGGCCCAGCGATGCTGCCAGGACTCGGCCCAGTGCAGCATGAACACAAAGGCCAGGGCGCTGAACCAGACCACAAAAGCCTGGTATTGCACAATCCGCCCAAAGGCAACCATAAAGCCGTTGAAGGCAAAAAAGCCGGCGGCCAGCCAGCCGAGGCGCATCCCTCCCATTTTTTGGCCGATCAAATAGATGGTGATGATGGCCCAGACAGCGGCGATGGTGAAAGGCAAGCGGGCGGTGGCTTCGTCAATGGCGCCGGTCAGCCGCCACAAGGCCATAGGTAATAACACTTCGCTTGGCCCTTTGGAGCGCAGAAAGAGGGCGTCTTCGTGGCCTTCCAGGCCCTCCGCGGCGGCAATCATCGCCAGGGCTTCGTCGCCCTGAAATTCGCTGTAGTTGAGGTTGGCGGTGCGTAGAAAAATGGCGATGAGGAGGATGAGGAGGAGGGGAGCGGGGAGTTGGAAGGTTGGAAGTTGGAACGTGAGATTATTTCTCCAACCCTCCAGCCTTCCAATCTTCCAGTTTATGAAGGTAAAGACAGGCAGAACGGCAAAAAGATTCAGCATGACCAATATCTGCCAGGTATAGATGGGGCCGGGCAGGTAGGAGAGCAGCAGGGTGGTGAGGGTGGTAAGGCCGTAGCTGAGGGCGGCGGCGAGCGTCCAGCGGAAGAGGGGCGGCAGGCCGGGGCCAAGCCGCTGCGCCCAGCTCTGGCCGGGTAAAAGCGTTACCAACAGCAGCGCCCCCAGCACCCGCAGCGGGGAGAGGTTGGGTAGGAGCAGGGCCAAATTGGCGGCCAGCAGGCTGGCCAGGTACCACCAGGGCATAAAATATCTCTTCAGGTGAGCAAGCGTTGATAGACTTGCAGCAGGCGAGCGGCGGCGGCCGGCCAGGTAAACATGCGAGCCTGGCGAAAACCGGCCTCGATGGCCTGCCGGCGCAGGTCTGGTTCGGCGGCTAAACGATGCAGAGCTTCAGCCAGGGCCTCGGTATCGGTGGCCGTCACTTGCAGGGCCGAGTCGCCGGCCACTTCGGGTAGACATGAGTTATTGGCGCAGACCACCGGCGTGCCGCAAGCCATGGCTTCGATGACCGGGATGCCGAATCCCTCGTAATGGGAGGGGTAGGCAAAAATATCGGCCAGGGTGTAGAGGGCAGGCAGATCTTCATCGGCCACAAAGCCGATCAGGTGAATCCGCTTGGCCACCGGGGAGGTGCGGGCGGCGGCAAAGATGTCATCGTAAAGCCAGCCTTTGCCCCCGGCAATCACCAGGTGGTGGGTTTCTCGCACCGGCGATTGCGAAAAGGCGGCGATCAGGCCGGTAAAGTTTTTGCGCGGTTCCAGCGCGCCCAGTCCCAAAACAAATTTGTCCGGCAGATTATACCGCCGGCGGACGCTTTGCAGCACGGCCGGGTCGGTGAGGGGCCGGAAGCGTTCTTCAACACCTGCGCCGACGATGGTGATCCGCTCCGGGGCGATGTTGTAAATCTCCATGAGGTCATTTTTGGTGTTGGCGGAGTCGGCCAGGATGTGGTTGGCGCGGGCCAGGCTGCGGGGCACAACCCGGTTGAGCCAGCGGCGCAGGCTGTCAACCGCGCCCTGGGGATGGCGGATAAAGGAGAGGTCGTGGACGGTGAGCAGGGTTTTGGCGCGCCGCACCGGCGGCAAAATGAAATTGGGCGAGTGAAATAAATCGAGCGGCCCGGCCAGCCACTCGACGGGGACGGGTAGATAAAGACGATGCCAGGCGATGGTCAACCAACGTTCCGGCAGGGGATAAATTTTATGGCGAAAATTGGGATAAGCCCGGAACGGGTGCAGGCCAGCAGCGGGCGCATCGGCGGGGGCGAGTAAGGTATAGTGGTGAGGGGAGTCGAGCTGAGCCAGGGCGGTAATGAGGCCGCGCGTATAGCGACCAATGCCGCCGCTTTGTTTGAGGGCGGCGGTGTAATCAATGCCAATGTTCAAGCGACAATCACAACCCCCGGTAGGTCCAAAGCCGATTTGCGCCAAAATTCCAAAATAGAACAATGCCGATGGCAAGGGCCTTGGCAATATTATAACTGAACGGTTCGCCGATATGGGGCTTTAAGAGAGCGTCAATGCCAACCACAATCAGGTTGTTGAGCAGCAGGCCCACCAGGTTGACCACTACAAACTGGGGCAGTTGGGTTCGTTTTTTACGAGCACGGGATTCGGGGAAGGTCCACAGGCGATTCCAGGTAAAGTTGCTGAGCATCGCCACGCACACCGAAAAGGTATTGGCCCACAGCAAGTCCCACTCAAAATAGCCGCGCATGAGGTTGAGCAGCCCAAAATCAATCAGCGCCCCCAACGCCCCAACAACGGCAAATTTAATGAAACGATTGAATTCTTTAGGCCGAGACTGGTATATTTGAGTCAGGGAAAACATCGCTAAAAACTTTCTGGGTCAATTAAGTTTAATGATGATAAAATATGGTTGGGCTTGAGGTGGCAGGCGCGTGAGCCTTCAAAAAGCCCTGTTACCCGGTTTTGCCTCATTTTGTGACCGGCCAAGCACCGATGCCAGGGCCAAAATGACGGCGACATGCAGGTACATACCCTGCACGTACAGGTTATCAAATAAGTTGTGAATATGTAAATGGACTAAAATTCCTAAGCTGCCGGTAACCACCGCCCGCTCAAAACCACTAGTGCGAGACAATGCTATCCATGATACCCTAAAAACCCAAATCCAAAAAATCAAATAGGCTGTTATGCCGACCAGTCCCGCTTCTGCGCCGATATTGAGCAGGTAGTTGTGGGCGTGCCCCAGCGGGTCTAACCAGCGGCCCACGGCATAGGCGGGGTAGATGGCGGCGTAACTGCCAAAGCCAACCCCCAGCCAGGGATGATCGCGCCACATAGCGCCGGCGGCCTGCCAGTGAGCCAGCCGTTCAACGGTGGCAAAGTTGGCGTCGTTAACTTCAAGGCCGGTCACATCGCTGATGGAGGTGATGGCAAAGGCGTCGCCAAAGCGTTGCAAGATGGAGTTGGTGCTCAAAAGGTTTTCATTTAAAAAACCGGCCAGCCCCACAAACGCGGCAGCAAAGGCCAGGCTGGCGATCAGTAGCGCGCCTTTGCGGTTCCAGGCGGCTACCGTCACCAGGGCCGCGCCGGCAAAGGCCAGCCAGGCCGCGCGGGATTGGCTGGCAAAGAGGGCGGCTAACATTAAGGCTAAAGCTCCCCCTAAAAGGAGATTGGAGATTAGAGATTGGAGATTGCACCAAGCTCTAATCTCCAGGGGAAGCTTCACACGCTCCAATCGCCACATGAAGAGCGCCAGGGCCAGGGGCAGGATCAGCCCTAAATAACCGGCATACGGGTTAGGCTGGGCAAAAGCGCCATAAGCCCGTAAAAAGCGGCCCTCAAAAAGCAGAAAACCGGGCGGCCCTACTTTGAAGATGAATTGGTACAGGCCCAAACCGGCCTGGATTGTCCCGGCCAGTAACAACATCAGCACGGGCCAGCGCACCTGGCGGGCAGGCAGTAAGGCCACCATGAGCAGGTAGAGCGCCAGCATCTCAACCCATTTGGCCGTCTCTACCAGGCTGGCGCCGATGGAAAAAGTGTTAAGCCAGGAGAGCATCACTCCGGTTAAGAGCAGGAGAAAGGGCCAGAGCAGTGGGACGGCTGGCCATTGACGGTTGACCGCCACAGAGGAATTGGGGTGGAGGTGAGGGCGAATGGAGAGTTGGAGCAGCCAGGCCGCCAGCCCTGAGGCCAGGACGATTTCCATGAGGCCGACTTTAAAGCTGCCCGGCGATATGGCTAACAGACCGCTAAAGGGGATGATGAGTATAAGCGCGTAGAGGCTTAGAATTGGCCTGAGCAGCAGCACGGCATAAAAAATCAACCCGGCCAGCAGGAGGCCGGCCCAACTCAGCGGCAGCCAGGCCAGGGCAAGCCCTGCTCCCACCAGGCCGGCCAGGCCGAGCAGCCGGTTGAGCCAACCGGGTGGGAAGGGCAAGGTTAAGGTTAAGAGCCGCTGGGTGAGGGCGGAGTTGAGAAATAAAGTCATAAGGGTTACTACTCAAGTGACCGGCGCTTTTCTCCTATGGCAAGCTTGCTAACAACAGCAAAGCTTATAACTTACCAAGTGCTAGTCACTTAGGCTTGCGGGGTTATTTTACCCGGTTTTTGAAATAGGCGATGGTTTGGGTGAGGCCCTGCTCCAGCGAAACCTGCGGTTCCCACTTGAGGATGCGGCGGGCTTTGCTGATGTCGGGCTGGCGGACTTTGGGATCATCTTTGATGCGCATATCGGTGGGTTGGATAAAATTGATTTCGGAGCGGCTGCCGGTCAACTCGATGATTTTTTTGGCAAAATCCAGGATGGTCATTTCAACCGGGTTGCCTATGTTGACCGGTTCCACCTCATCAGAGAGCAGCAGCCGGTAGATACCTTCCACCAGGTCGCTGACATAGCAGAAGGAGCGGGTGCGGGTGCCATCACCGTAAACGGTGAGAGGGTCGCCCCGCAGGGCCTGGGCAATAAAATTGGGCACAACCCGGCCATCTTCCAGGCGCATGCGCGGCCCATAGGTATTAAAAATGCGCACAATTCGGGTGTCAACACCGTGGTAACGATGATAGGCCATGGTCAGGGCTTCGGCAAAGCGCTTGGCTTCATCATAAACCCCACGCGGCCCAATGGGGTTGACGTTGCCCCAGTAATCTTCGGTTTGGGGATGGATCAGGGGGTCGCCATAAACTTCGGAGGTGGAAGCTAATAGAAAGCGCGCCCCTTTGGCTTTGGCCAGGCCCAGGGCTTTGTGAGTGCCCAAAGCGCCGACTTTCAGGGTTGGAATGGGCAGTTCCAGGTAATCAATGGGGCTGGCCGGGGAGGCAAAATGCAGCACTGCATCAAGCGGCCCTTCCACATAGATATAGTTGGTAACGTCATGCTTGATAAAGAGAAAGTGATCGTTGCCGGCCAGATGCTCGATGTTGGCGGTTGAGCCGGTGACCAGATTGTCCATCCCGATGACGGTGTGGCCCTCGGCCAAAAAACGGTCAGATAGGTGGGAGCCGAGGAAGCCGGCCGCGCCGGTAATCAAAATGCGCATTGTTTGTCTCCTTATGTAAGTAGAGCTTGGTTATTGGGGATTAGTTATTGCTGCTTGTCAGCATGCATAGGTACGTACGATCGCTTGTTACGGATGGCTCCTTTACTGTTAGGGTGAAGTATCATCATGATAGATGGGCAGAGTGAACAAAAAGGTAGTGCCTGACTCGCCGTCGCTTTCTACCCAAATGGAGCCGCCCATCGCCTGGGTAGCCAGGCTGCAAAAGGTGAGGCCCAGGCCAAAACCGGCTCTGGCGGCCGGGGTGGCCGCGTTTTTAATTTGGGCAAAACGGTCAAAGATTTCAGCCTGCTTATCTTTGGGAATGCCGGGGCCGGCATCGGAAATGCTGATGGTCATCATCCGGTCATCGGCGCTGGCATTAATTTTGATGGTGCTGTTGGCCGGGGAGAATTTAATGGCATTGTCCAGCAGATTTTCCAGGATGCGCTGGCTCATGTGGGGGTCGGCGTAAGCCAGGGGCAGCTCGGGTGAAAAGGTGCAGTCAATTTGAAGCTGGTGCATGGTGAGCAGGGGGGAGACTTCGTGCAAACTTACATCAATCAAAGCTGGTAGATCAACCGGTTCCAGATCGGGCTTGATGCGGCCCTCTTCCAAGCGCTGGCCTTCCAGCAAGGTTTCGGTCAGGCGGAGGAGTTGGTTGCCGGCGGCGGTGGCAGCGGTTAACAGGCGGGCGTGGGTGCTGGAAAGGTTTAAATCCGGGTCGGTAATTAAAAAGTTGATAGCCCCCAAAACCGCCCCTAACGGCGCTTTCAGGTCATGCACAATCATTCCGGTAAGCGTCTCTTTGAGGTTGCCCAGCTCTCGTAGTTGAGCATTGATGTATTGCAGTTCTTCGTTTTGTGCGCGCAGGGCATGTTGGGTATCGAGCAGGTCTTGGTTGGTGGTGATCAGTTGGGAACTAATGGCTTTGAGACGGTGGCGCATGCCCACCCGGTTGAGGGTGCGATTGATGAATTTTACCACCAAAGCCGGCTGGAGGGGAACCGTTAAAAAATCATCAAAGAGAAGCTCGATATCCTCGGCAGAGCTGAGCGTGGGGTCAATAACGCCAATAATGACCACATTAGGGACAAATTTTCTGGCCTGTAGCGCTACGTTTTTAACCTCTTCCAGCGGAATACGATAATCTACCAGGAACGTGGCCGGCGGAATAGCCCTGGCTAACTGCAGGGCTTCGGCCAGCGAAGCCGGTGTTTCCACCCCAAAGTCCTGGCTGCCCAGAATTTTAGCGAGGTCATTTTGCAGGGCCTTATCCTCAATGGCTACCATCACGCTGGGGCCGCCCGGAATAGCGCCGGCCTGGGCAGGGTTCAACAGCTTTTTGGCCACCCGGGCAAAACGTCGTAAATCTACAGGTTTGGGTAAAAAGGCGTCATAGGATAAGAGCTGCCATTCGGCGTTGGGGTTAGGCCGCCAGGGTTCATTGCTGGCGGGGATATTTAGCGAGCTGATGACCAAAATAGGAATAGCGGCGCTGGATTTATCGCTGCGGAGCGTTTTCCACACCTGGTAGCCATCCATGCCGGCCAACAGCAGATCGGAGACAATCAAATCTGGTTTTTGGATTTGGGCGCGCCGTAAGGCGGCGTGCCCATCCGCCGCTACCATCACGCTGTAGCCTTCTCGCTGCAGGGTGGTTTGTAACTGTTCCAAAGTTTCTGGGTCTTCATCTAATAGTAAAACAGTTTGACGTTTGCTCACGGTGTTTCAGTTCCTTCACTGGGGGCAGCATTTTGGGAACGGGTCAGCGTTACCGTGCTGGTGATAGAGAGAGTTGGTGTAACAACTAACGGCGGCGAAGCGGTGGCCCGACGGGTGGAAACGGCGGCCGGGGTTAGGGGTGCAGTGGCCGCCGGAGTGATTTTAGGGGGGCTGGCCGGTGTACCCGAAATAACCCGAGTGGGAGTCAGGGTAACCGTAGGGTTAAGGGCGGCGGTGGGGGTGAGCGGGGGAGCGCCCATTACAGCCGGGGCCTGGGCTACCCAGCGTGGGTGGCTGGCTTGAGCGTCGCTGGTTAGCTGTTTGGGAGGCGCGCCATCGGCGCCGACGATATATAAATTGCCGTTATAGCTAAATAACAAAGTTTCGCCTCCAGGGAGCCAGGCCAGTTCTGGTAATTGAACGCCTAATTCTGTTCGATAGGGGAACAGTTGGCGTTTGTTGCTGCCGTCACGATCTATCAATTTAAGGTTGTAACGGCTGTTGACTGATTGTAAAGGGTTTACTGCTTCTCCAAAGGCAATCCCGGCCGCGCCCCAGGCGGGATTAGACCACATGCCAACCTGTTCAACCACTTTGGCAGAAATGCCACTCTCAACCCCGATGAGCCACAGATCAAAAACCTGGCTTTCCTCGGCCGATTCTGCCGCGATGGGCGGGCCGTGCACAACGGCCGCAATAAATTTTCCATCGGGCGACCAGCTTAAGCCGGGCACCCACACCCACTCGCTAAAGGTTTTAAGTGGGGTAAAGTCAACCAGGGAGGTAACCGTGGCGCTGACCGGATTGCTTCCACTGAGCGTAATCAGGCCAATTTGGTCGGCCCTGGCATAGGCCAGCCGAGTTCCATCAGGCGACCAGGCAACTAAGGACGTTCCGCAAGGAATCGTCAGGCGAAGGTGATATTAGCCCGTTTCAGG
>CAZDMM010000279.1:0-8616 GCA_964505845.1 uncultured Caldilineaceae bacterium | reverse complement strand
TGTCTTCGGGGGCGCGGTCGGTTAGAATTTGGGTCTGGCTCAGGGTGATGCCGGGGTTGGTGAGCCGCCAGGAAAGTATAATGTTGCTGCCAGAAATGATGGTAACCGGCTCAAAGGCAATATTGGCCAGACCCCCCACAACCTGGCCGGCCCGGTCGGTGACGGTCACGCGGGCGGTGCCGGAGACGTAGCTGAGCGAGGTCAGGGCTTCGGTGATGACCATCTGGTAGATGTGGGCCGAAGCCGAGCTATTTTTGACGTTCAAAATCACCTCGCCGGCGCCGCAGAAGGGCAGGTCGGCGGTTTGGGCGTTAGAGGAGCGCACGGCAAAGGGCGGCTGTAAGAAATTAAGCGAGTCGGAGGCGATGACGCCGCAGGTTCCATCGCCCAGGCAGCCGGTGCTCATGACAATATCGCTGGTCAGGCCGCCGCAGCCTACTACGTCGGCATTGACATCAATCCTAACCTGGTGGCCGGGGGCCAGATTCAAGATTTCCCACACCACATCCTGGCCGGGGGTGAAGGGGCCGGGGGTCAACAGGTTAACCTGGCCGGTGAGGTTGGTGGTAAAGGATGCAAATTGCAGGCCAAAGCCGAGCACATCCGTAATCACCACCCGGCCGGCCGTGCCCGCCCCGCCGTTGGTGGCGTAGATGCGCCAATTGGCTTTGTTTTCATTGACGGTAAATTGGTCGGGGGTGACAAACAGGCTCACATCCGGCGGCAGGGGGTTAAGGCTGCTGCCGGCCGAATCGCCGTAAGTTACGCCGCAGCGGTCGCTAAAGCTCACCCCGGCGTTGAGGGTGCTGGGGCCGCAACTGCCGGTCATGCTAAAGCTGATAGTTCCGGTGGTCAGGGTGAAGGGATTTTGGAAAATCCAGGTGATCACGTTGGCGCTGGTGATAAGGGTGACCGGGTTGCCGGCAAAGGCCCCGCCATAGCTGACCCCGGCCAGGGTATTCAACTGCGCGGTTGAAGGCACGCTGAAGGTGACAACCACATTATTTGCCACCAGCGAGTTGCTGACCAGGTTTGGATCGGCTACGGTCAGTGTAACGGAAATGGGAGCGCAGGTAACGGCGCTGCCGGTGGCAAGGCTAAGCTGCAAATCGGCCCGCCGAATGGTGAGCGGGGCGACGGTGTTGAACAAGAAGTTGTCGCCGCTGCCGCAGGGGCCGGTAGCGCCCACGTTGGTGACGGCAAAGATGGAGCGGATATTGGTATTGACCGAGGGATTGCCACTCAGGACCGTATCGGAGATAAAGAGGCGATAGGCTACGGTGATGTTGTGGGTTCCGATGGGAACCAGGGTGACATGATCAAAATCAAGCACCAGTTGCGGCGACGTTTGCACAATCGTCACCTGGCTGGTGACGTCGGTGTTGTCAATCGTTACCAGCAGGGTGCCCGGCACATAATTTAAAGCGCCGGCGGGTAAGCCAAAATCTGTACCCAGGGTTTCGGTAAAGGTGGCTTGATTCCAATCGCTGACAAAGACCCGCGAGTAAGCATTGGTTACGGTAATCACCCCGCAGACCTGCCCATCCAGGGAGGCCATTTTGGGGGCGGCGGCGGCAGGCGGGCCGGTGGGCGCTTCGATGGCGACGTCGGTGCTGGCGCTGGCTTCTAGCGGGCCGCAGGTGGGGCAGGCGTCGCCCACCGAGCCGTCGGCCTGGTTGGTGTAGCGGCTGTACGCGCCGCAGGTGGCCGACAGGTCGAGGGCCTGCACCCGGATGACCAGCCGCCCGGTGAGGGTATAGGGCGTGGCAAAGGGATGGCTGATGGGCGCGCTCCACACCATTTGGGTGGCCGAACTGACCGGTGAGGTAACAATGGTAGAGCTGACCAGGCCGGCCGGGGTAACGGTGCTTCCGGTGAGGGCGTAAAGGGTGGGCGACAGGGGCTCTGCTTCGGCGGTGATGGTTCCGGTATAAGCCAAAATGGCAAAGGCCGGCGGCACCACATCGGTGATGCGCATGGCGTCGCTCATATTTTGGGCGTTGCGGGCGGTAAAGTCAATGATATAGTCAAAAATGTCGCCCACCTGGGCCGGGTCATTGGCCGTGCTGCTCTTGTCTACGCCAAAGCGGGGCACGTCGGTTTCAACATAGGTTGAGGTAATCAGGGCGGCCGGCCCGCTTAAGGGGGCGCTGCAGGCATCGGTGTAGCGGGCCAGCAGTTCTCCCTGCCATTGGCCGGCATTGCCGCAAATCGAGGCGTTTGGAGTGACCACAAAGGAGAAGGTGATGGTTTGGCCGGGGCTGATGACGCCGCCGTTGGCAGTGTAACTAAAGCGCTGGGTGGCGCTGAGATAGCTCCAGCCGCTGCTAACCGAACCGGCGGTAACGTCAATGCCATAGGCCGAAACGGAGCCGGGGAAGGGCTGCTCATCCGGCAAATCGCCGGGGGTAGTTTCACTAAAATCGAGGCCAAAATTGCGGGCCGGGCCGGCCCCGCTGTTGGTAATGGTGACGACGACCGTTTGCGGCGCGATGAGACAATGGTCAAACTGAATCTGGCTGGCCGTGATTGCGATGGTAGGGGTGAGCGGATTGGCGTTAGCCACGGCGCTGGCGGTAGCCAGCAGGGGAGCCTGACAGGCCGGACATGTCACGGCGACCGCGCCGGTGGCCACATTGGTAAAGATGTTACAATTGTCGGGGTCGCCGGTGCGGGTAGTGGTAATACGCAGCGTGCCGGCCAGGTTGCCGGGGCCGGCTCCCGGCGGAACAACCCACACCAGGGTGTTGCCGGTTTGGGTAATAGTCCCCAGGCCGCCGGTGCTAAAGCTGTTTATAGCCAGGCCGGCCGGGACCACATCGGTGAGGCGGATGGTGCCGCTAAGGTTTTGCACATTCTGGGCTAAAAAGTTGACATCAAAGATAACGCTGCTGCCGCTGACCGTGGCCCCTTTGGTCAGGCTCAGGCTGGGGCTGGCGCCGGGGCCGCCATAGCTGTAAGGGACGCCGGTTGATGGGCCAACAAAAGCCAGATTACAGGCATCCTGAAAGCGGCTGGTGAAGGCGATGGTTCCGCTGGTTTCATTGCCGCAGACGGTAGCCGTGGGCGTTACCACAAAGGAAAAAACCTGGGTTTGGCCGGGTAGGATGGCGTTGGTGTTGGTAAAGTTCCCGGCGCCGTCATAAACCCAGCCGGGGGCCAGGCTGCCAACGGTGAGAGGGAGACCGGCCAATTGGGCGCTGCTTAACCTGAAATTGCGGGCCGCGCCGGCGCCGGGGGCGTTGGTAATGGTCACTACCACCGTTTGGGGTGTTTGGGCGCAGTAACCAAAGTTGATGCTGTTGCTGCTCAGGCTGAGGCTGGGCACGCCTAGCTGGTAAGCCACGTCGGTAGTATCCGAGACAGGGTTGGCGGCAGAGCCATCGCCCTCATCATTGCCGATGCTCCAAAAAGCCTGGGCGGTATTGGTAAGATTGGTGCAGGAGTTGACCGTTGCCGTAACCACAAAGCTGCGGCGCTCGCCGATGGTCATGGTAAAGGGGGCAATGGCAAGCTGGCTGGCGTTGGTGTTGGTATAGCCACTGCCAAACACGTCGGCCACGGTGGCTGAGTAAACGTTACCCAGGCCGGTATTGGCGACCTCAATGGTCCAGGTGATGACATCGCCAAACGTGCCGTTTTGGATGGAGGGGCTTTTGGTAATGATCAAGTTGCCCCGCCCCACGGTGATGTTGACGCCGCCGTTGGTGCTGCCGGGGGAGTTGAGCGGATTTTGATAAACTGCGTTCACATCCAGACGCTGGCCGGAGACGGCCGCGCCGTCGGTGGTCATGCGGAAGGTCAGGGTGACGACCTCGCCGGGGGCCAGGTTGCGGGTGAGGTTCGGCGTCCAAACCACCAGCGGGTCGGTGTAACTATCGGTATAGGTGATAGTCCCGCTGACGGAACTGACCCACTGGGCGCTGCCGGGCACATAGTTAAAGCCGGTAGCGGGAATATTGGCGTTGAGAGAAAAGTTAAAGCCGGTTAAGGCGCTGGTATTGCGGACTGTAATGGTGTAGGTGTCGCCGGCAAAGTTGCCGGCGCTGACGCTGGCCGGGGCCAACACCGTTACTTGGAGGCCCGGAATGGGGGCCAGGGCCGGTTGGGCGGAGGGGATGAGCCAGGATTGGGGCAGGGCCGGCTGGGTGGCAGGGCCGGAGTTGAACCAACCGGGCAGAATAGAGCTAAAGGCAGGCTGGCCCAGGGGAGACGGCGGATTATTGTTAGCCGGGGCGCCATTGAACCACTCGGGCAGAATGTCGGCGGTGGGCTGAGCCTTATTCTCCTGGGGCAGCGCGGGGCCGGTTGAGGAGGGGTCAAACCAGGCGGGGAGCACAGCCCCCGCCGGTCGCTCGATTTTTGCGGCCGGGGGCTTTTGGCTGCGGTCAGTGATGGCTTGAGGTAGGGGTTGTTCCGGTAACCGGGCCAGGGCGGCCGGTTGGGCCAGGGTTAAGCCGGCCATGCGGCTAAAATCAAGCGGGGTCGAACTGCTTGATTTAAACCAGCCCGGCAGAATCGAGGCGACGGTAGCGGCGGCCGGGGTAAGCGGGGTATGGCTGTTGAGCAAGGCAGGGGCGGGCTGCTCATCGGTTGAGGGGGAGGGCGTCAGCGGCTTGGCGTTGGCCTGGTAAGGGGGGATGAGATTCACCAGGATAGCCACCAGGCTGATGATTGATCCGATTTTGTGTCTGAAAGTGTTAGCCATATTTTCTCCCGGTTGTGGCGTGTAGGCTCAAAGGTAACAGGACGAGACAAGGTGTGAAGTGGTCAGACTAACGTCGCCTCATGGTCAAGGCAATTTTTAAACTAGGGCGGGGGTAGATTTTCTAAAATGGTTTGATTGCTGGGCCGGTCAGCGACATTCTGGCCGATGTGCGACCAGACCACCTGGCCGGATTTGTCAATAATAAATATGGCGGGGGTAGCAACGCCATCGCCCAGCAGATTGTAAACCCCGTAAGCTTCTGCAACGCGATGATCGGCGTCGGCTAAAATTGGATAGGTAGCGCCTGTCTCCTGCCGGGCTGTTTGCGCGCCGGCTTGATCTTGAACGGCCAGGGCTAAGATTTGGGCGTTTTTGGCCTTAAACTGGGCCTGGTCAACTTCCAACTGCACCAGTTGGTTTTTGCACACCCCTCAGGTATAGCCGCGATAGAAAACCAGCACCACGCTGCTTTTGCCCTTATAATCGGCCAGGGAAACCGTTGAGCCATCACTGGCCGCCAGGGTAAACTCCGGGGCAGGGTGAGGGGAGGGCGGGAGGGTTGGACTGCTTGGCACGCCTTCGGCCGGGCCAGAAGATAAAGTAGTTGAGCTGCCCGGCAAAAGCAGCCCGACCAGGTAGTTGTCAATCAGGGTTTGATCCAGCGGGCCTATATGCCGGGCCGAGACCACCCCGCTGGCATCCACAAAGATAGAGGTGGGAATACCCCGCACCTCGTACAGCCCATTGCTGACTTGACCATCCGTATCCAGCGCAATGGGAAAAGTTAAGCCAAGCTCCTTGACCATAGCCGACACCGTGGCCGGGTCTTCTTTCAAATCTACGGCGATGAAGGCCACTTTATCCTGATATTTTTGAAAAGCGGCCTGCAAAGCGGGCAGTTCACTGCGGCAAGGTGGACACCAGGTAGCCCAAAAGTTGATCAACACCGGTTTGCCCTTGAGGGCGCTCAGGGCCAGCGGAACGCCGTTGAGTTGATTCAGGCTAAAATCCGGGGCCATATTTTGGGGATAGGGTGCGGTCGCCAGGGCGGCCGGTGGGGTTGCGGGCGGCGGCTCCTGGCCGGCGACGGCGGTTGGGGTTGCCGCCGGGGCCTGGGGAGCGGCTGAGTCAACCAGGGCGCGATACAAGCCAATTTCGGCCGAGGCCCGAGCCTGGGCCAGCCAAACATTCAGATCCGCCTGTTGGCTTGAAATTTGTTTGAGGGCCGCCTCCACCTGGATCAAACGGCTCACCCGCTCGACGAGGTCGGCGCGCTCCAAACCCGCCTTGGCCAGAGCAGTCACAACTGCGTCATCATTGACCTGCCAGGCGGTTTCCAGGGCTTGCAAGCGGGCTTCCACTTCAGCGGCGGCGGGCGGCTTGCCCCCCTGTCCCTGGGTAAGCGGGAATGCGGCGTTCAGCACGATGATTTCGTTGATCAGCCGGTCCAGGGTTTCTTCGGCGGTGGGGATGGGTTGGGCGGCCAGTTGGCTCATCGCCGCATCCAGGCGAGTGGCTTGCTGCCAGGCCTGGCGGTTGATCGCTTGACCGTTGACCGTAGCGACCACCTCATCAGGATCAAGCGGCTGGGAGGCCTGGGCCAGGTTTTGAGCCGCCTGAGCCGGCTCAGACGGGGCGCCGGTCGGGGCGTTTTGAGAGCCGGCCAGGCTGCCCATCAGCCATAACAAAGCGGCTACAGAGGCAATTGCCAGGAACAAAATAATGGAGATGGTTTGGAGGCGACGCTTAAACATAAGGAACCATAGCGTGATGAATTTATCAACCTATCCATTATAAGGTATCCAGGCGTGTAAATATAGAGTAGAAGGTCACTTGATTTTGGGTACTAAAGTACTTTGTTTTTTTTGCCCTTTATTCAAACGGCTCAAAAGGCAGCCCCACGTAATTTTCGGCAAAGCTAGTTTGGGCGGCCTGGGAGCCGGCCAGGTAATCCAGCTCGGCCAACTGCAAGCGGTGATTGATGGGTACGTCATCGAATTTGTGCATCATGCCGGTTAGCCACCAGGAGAAGCGGATGGCCTTCCAGACCCGGCGCAGGCAAGCCGCCGAGTAGCGTTCCAACAAATCTGTCCGCTTTTCGGTGTAGTAGGCGATGAGCGCCCGCGAGAGATAAAAAATGTCCGAGGCGGCCAGGTTCAAGCCCTTAGCGCCGGTGGGCGGCATGATATGGGCGGCGTCGCCGGCCAAGAACAGGCTGCCAAAGCGCATGGGTTCCGCTACAAAGCTGCGGAGAGGGGCGATGCTCATCTCCAGGCGCGGGCCGGTAATGAGTTTAGAGGCCGTTTCTGCGGGCAGGCGCCGGCGCAGCTCATCCCAAAAAGCCTCGTCGCTCCAATTTTCAACCTTATCATCCAGGCTGCATTGCACATAATAGCGGCTGCGGGTATGGGAGCGCATACTGCACAGGGCAAAGCCGCGGGCGTGGTTGGCGTAGATCAGCTCCTCGTCCACCGGTGGGGTATCGGATAGAATGCCCAGCCAGCCAAAGGGGTAGATTTTTTCAAAAAGCTGCAGCTTATCGGGGGGGATGCTCTGGCGCGACACGCCGTGATAGCCGTCGCAGCCGGCCACAAAGTCGCAGATAAGTTCCCGGCGCTGGCCGTTTTGCTCGTAGATAATCCGGGGCCGGCCCCCCAAAAAGTCTTCCGCCGCCAGGGCGGGCGCTTCGTAATGCAGCGCGCCGCCGGCCTGCAGGCGGGCCTCGATCAAATCGCGGGTCACTTCGGTTTGGCCGTAAATCATCACGCTGCTGCCGCCGGTCAGTTGGTGCAGGTCAATCCGTTCCCGGCGGCCGCTAAAGGCCAACGATAAACCGTGATGGATGAGTCCTTCCCGGTCCATGCGTGTGCCCACCCCGGCCTCACGCAGCAGCCGCACCGTGCCCATTTCCAGCACCCCGGCCCGGATTCTGGACTCGACGTGGGCGCGGCTCTGCCGCTCCAGAATGACGGTTTCAATCCCGTGCTGCGCCAGCAGTTGCGCCAGCAGCAAGCCGGCCGGCCCCGATCCAATTATGCCAACTTGAGTTCTCACCGTGATGCTCCTGTATTGAGTCAGATTTCCTTGCCTTCCCGGAAGCTATCAGCTTCTGGGAAGGTTCAAGATTTCTCCTGCTTGATTTAGCACTCGCTCAATAAAGGCCTCCGCCGCGCCGAAGTAGGCCGCCTCATCCTTGAAGGCCGCCCAATCCAGGGGGGCAGCGACCTTTTCCCGCACTACGTCAACCAGGTGGCGATTCTGCGCTAATGCTTCTTGAACCGCCTCTTGAATGAGCTGCCTGGCTTCGGCCCGATCCATGACCTGGGCCAGGGCAAAATTGAGGGCCTCGGCCAGCATCAGGCCGTGAGAGGCGGCCACGTTGGCCCGCATGCGGGCGGCGTCAACCACCAGGTTTTGGCTCAAGAACAACGCCTGGTTCAGGGCCGCGCCGGTCAGGGCGAACATCTGGGGCAGATTCAGCCACTCCACCTGCCAGCCGTGGGTGGCTCGCTCATGCTCCTGGATTAAGGCGTGATGCATCGAGGATAGCAGGGCCGCATTGGTGCGGGCCGCCGCGATGATGACCTCGCTGATAATAGGGTTGCTTTTTTGGGGCATCGTACTTGATCCGCCCCGCGCAGTATCGGCAGACTCGTTTACTTCGCTCACCTCGCTTTGGGCCAGCAAAATAATATCCTGGGCCATTTTGGCCAGGCTGCCGCTGACCAGCGACAGCCAGCCGGCCACTTCGGCCAGAGTGTCGCGCTGGGTATGCCAGGGCATCACCGGCGCAGCCAGATTCAACTCCTGGGCCAGGGCTGCCTGCACGGCCAGGCCAGACTCCCCCAGCGCCGCCAGCGTGCCGGCCGCCCCACCCAACTGCACCACCAACAGGCGGGGTTTTAGCT
>CAZDMM010000278.1:3237-8650 GCA_964505845.1 uncultured Caldilineaceae bacterium | reverse complement strand
TGGAGTGGGCGGTACAGGGGTGGGGGTAGGCGGCTCAGGGGTTGGAGTGGGCGGTACAGGGGTGGGGGTAGGCGGCTCAGGGGTTGGAGTGGGCGGTACAGGGGTGGGGGTAGGCGGCTCAGGGGTTGGAGTGGGCGGTTCGGGGATGAGGGTAGGGGTCGGCGGTTCGGGCGCTCCAAACGGCGTTTGGGCCGCCGTGATGGTCCATGTGAACTCAATATTCACCGCAGCCGCGCTATCGCTAACGGTTACCAAAACAGTGTAAGGGGAGTTATCGGCGGCGGCGTTGGCCAGGAGGCCGCTGATCAGGCCCGTGACCGGATCAAGGTTTAAGGCCGGGGGAAGATTGGCAGCGCTGTAACTCAACGCGTCGCCATCGGGGTCACTGGCCGCAATCTGCAAAGAGACCATGTCCCCTTCAACGTTGTGTTGAGAGTCGGGGTTGGTCACCTGGGGTGGCCGGTTGGCCTGCACAACCGTGATGAGGTCGGGGCGGGTCAGGGTATCGCTGCCCCCACCCAGGTCGCTGACGGTCAGGCTAACCGTGTAGTTCCCCGGCTCGGTGTAGGTGTGGGTTGGGTTTTGCTCCGTGCTGGCAGCGCCGTCGCCAAAATTCCACTGCCAGGCGGTCATCGAACCTTTGGGGAGCGAGTCATCAATAAAATTAACCGTAAGCGGGGCCGGGCCGGTTGCAGGTTCAGCTCTGAACTTGGCGATAGGCATTTTTTCGGTGACGACGATGCAGCCGGGGCGGCTCTCGGTATCGCTGCCGGCCGGCCCGCTGACCGTCAGACTGACGGTGTATTCGCCGCTGGTGGGGTAAATATGGGTCGGGTTCTGCTCGGTGCTGCCGGAGCTGCCATCGCCAAAGTCCCACAGCCAGCCGGTGATGGCCCCCAGCGAGTGATCGGTAAAGGCAACGGTGAGGGGGGCGATGCCGATGGTCGGTGTGGCCACAAACTTGGCCTCAGGCGGTGTGGCCGTAACGGCAATGTAGTTTGTCTTGGTTTCGACGTCGCTGCCGCCCGGCCCGGTCACTGTCAAGCTGACATTGTAAGTTCCGGTGACGATATAGGTATGGGTCGGGTTCTGCAATAAGCTGCTTGTTCCATCGCCAAAATCCCACCCCCAGGCGGTGATGACCCCCGTGGATTGATCGCTGAACTGCACATTCAAGGGGGCTGGGCCGCTGGTTGGGGCAGCCGCAAAGGCCGCCACCGGCGGGATTTCCGATACGACGATGAGACCTGCTTTGGTCTGGTAATCGCTCCACACGCCCTCTTCTTTTACCCGCAAGCGGACGGTGTAAATGCCAGCAGTGGCATAGGTGTGGGTTGGGCTGTACTGAGTGCTGGTCTGACCATCGCCAAAGTCCCACTCGGCCAAATCGTGGGGGGTAGATTGGTTGAAAAAGCTGACCGTCAAGGGCTTGGGGCCGCTTTTGGGGCTGGCGTCAAACTGGGCCACCGGCCGAACTGTGACAAAATCTTCGCGCTTTTTGCTGTCGCTGCCGCCCGGCCCCCAAATCTTTAACCGGACGGTGTACTGCCCGGCTTGGCGGTAGGTGTGATGAGGATCGTCGCAGTCGTCGCTCTCGTCATCATCCCCAAAATCCCATTCGCAGCGGTCGTAATCGCCTGTAGAGTCGTTATCAAATTCTACATGTAGGGGGACATTGCCGCGGCGGTGGCCGGCCTCAAAATCGGCATTGGGTGCGGTTGAAGCGCCGACTTTTTCTGCCCAAACCCTGATAGCCGCATCGCCGGCGTGTTCGTAATACTCGATGCGCAGGGTATGACTGCCGCTCCATAACCAGCGTTCCCCCACCACCTCACGCCAACTGCCGTCCTGCCAACTGTCAACGACCAGGGCGTCATCTACATACAGCCGGACGCCGTCATCCACCAAAACGTGGAAACGGTGGGTTCCTTCGCTGAAGCCCAACGAGCGGGTCCAGCGAGCCGAGAAGTTGTCGGCCGGCAGGGCGGATGCCGGTGAGCCGGCGCCCCAACTGAAATCAACCGCTGCATCGTTGCGCACCAGCACCGGCCCACCGGCCAGGTCGCGGTTGTTAAAGTACTCGCCTCGCCACTCGGTAATGACAGGCGACGGCGGCAGGGGGGTAGGCGTTGGGGTGGAGGCGGCCGGTAACGGCGGGGCTGACGCCCAGGGAACATTGCTCACGTTGTAGACGGTAACATGCCTGGCCGAGACCCAGCCGCGCCCATCGGCGGTCCCGCTAAAGTTAATCTGCCACCAGCCGCCATCAAGGCTGAGGCCGGTGACCTGGGCCGATTGCCCGGTTCTGAGCAGGCCAATAATGGCATAGCCTACACCTGGGCCGCTCCGCACGTTGAGGTCGGTGGCGGCGGTCAGGCCGGGTAAAGCCGGAAGCGGGGTTGGCGTGGCGGGCGGCGTTACCGGGGTTGGGCTGGCCGCAGGCTCAACCGTTGGGGTGGGTGTTTCGGTGGGCGTTGGGATAAGAGTAGCGCTGGGCTCCGGCGGCGGGATTAGCTCACCCGCTTCAGCGGTGGCCGGCTCCAGGGTGGCCGTTGGGTTTATCAGGACAAAGTTAGCGCCGGCCGTCAAGTCGGCCTCATGCGCCTGGGCAATAACCAGCGCACTGGACTGGCCGGCCCAGCGAGACTCGGCCGGAAAGACAAACTCTGTGCTAAAGCCACCTGTTTGATCGGTAACGGCGTTGGCAACGGCATAAGTTGGAATTTCGGTGTCGCCAGGAGCCATCAGACGGACAAAGACCATTTGGTTGGCCGGCCAGCCGGCGCCTTGTACTGCCACCGTTGCTCCTACCGGCCCGCTGGCAGGTTCCAGGGTAATGACCGGGGTAAAGCTGCCGGGTGTTGCTTCTAGCGCTATGCCCGGTTTCTCTAAAAAGAAGATGAGGCTGGCGATAATTAAAACAAAGGGGGTAAGCCAAATTAATATCACCAGGACTGTCAGCAATTTAATGCTGCCTGGGCTGTGAACAAAGGCAGCCCACACGTTTTTAACGTTCATGTCAATCTCCTGATGACTCTGGCAGTCGAGCCGGTAAAGTGGATTACCCCTGGCAGTGCGCCCAGGCTGCCAAGCGGGGTTTTCCAAATCAGCCAGATTCCACAATCTCTGCCTTACGGGCGCGGGTGAGGACTCATCCGGGGTGGTTGAGGGATCGCCAGGTATAACCCTTCCCACGTAAAAAAGATTGGGTTAAGCCTTGTGACCGGTGCGGACGCGGTTGGGATGAGAGGGCTAATAGCAGCGGTAGCCTACCGGGCCGCAGTAATAAGGCAACCGGTACCAGCGAGGGTAGGTCCAGGGGTGATAGTTATGATAAACCGGGTGATAGTAAGAATCATGCGGGTGATAGTAAGTTGGATGCCCGCCTCGCGGAACCCACAGCACCTGGCCGGCCCAGATGTAGTTGCAGTTGCGCAGGCCATTGGCTGCACAAATGGTGTATGGGCTAACTCCATACTGCCAGCCGATAGTTGAAAGGGTTTCCCCATATCTCACCCTGTGCCAGACTCCGCCTGACTCAGGCGGTGCCGCCTGGCTGGTGGATACCCACAGCAATTGCACCAACAAAACCAACCCTAAAACCAGCAGAGCTTTTCGCATAATAACCTCCTTTATGCTAACAAGCTGGCCCTCTATGGCCTTTCAAATGATCTCTTAAAAGTAAAATCTCCCCGGATGCCTGCGACATCGGGGAGATTGCTGCCGACCCTGGCTCGCGCAGCCGGATAAGTTAGCTTGCCAATTGCTGTGGAGTTGGAACTGGTCCGGTCTACTACGGCAGACGCTCCCAGATGCCGCACCATGATATTTGTGGGTTTATCTGACAAAAACCCTACTTTAATCATAAATGAATCTTACCAAAATGGATAGTGATATACGTCACAATATCTAACGATAATTGTCACTATGAGGCCGGAATATTCCTAAGCTATACTGAATAAAGGGGTTTGTCATGTTTAGTCAGAAAAGGAACGGGTTTATGAAAAGTTACACTTATCTTTCAACTATCTGGCAGTTTTTTAAGACTGCTGTTTTGACCGATTTGGGGCTGTGTATCTTGGTGGGCCTAATTTGTTGGTTTTTTGGCTGGCGGACTGCCCACCAGTACGGGCACGGCCTGGAACTGGTTGGCTTGTTAGCAATATTTTTGGTTTTGTTGAGCATCCCAGGCAGCTTTCAAGGCTGGAGGCTGGCTTATCAAACTATTTGGCCGGTTGAGGTCAAAGAGGTTTATGAGTTTATGCAGCAAAAGGCCATAGAGAGCCGCCACAATTTAACTTTTTTGAGTTTGGTGAGCGTTACCGGGCTGGTTGCTACAAGTTTGGGAGTGCTGATCCAAAATTTTTTCATTGAATAAGTCAGAGGTAAAATAGAAGCCAGATAAGGTTGCCCCAGAATTTTAACCGCAGGGAGGATGGTTTACCGTGAGACAGGAATTGGTTAAAAATTGGATGACGTGTGAGGTGGTGACGGTTACGCCCGAAACTACCCTGGCCGAAGCCGAAGAACTTATGCTCAAACGCGGCATTCGGCGCATGCCGGTTATGGAACATGACCACCTCATAGGCATTGTCACCAAGGGCGATCTGCGGGAGGCCGATCCTTCCAGCGTCACTTCAGTGAGCAGTTGGGAGGTGAGCGAGATCCGGGCTAAAGTAAAAGTAGGCCAATTGATGACAGCTAAACCCAAAACTATTTTAGCGGAGGCCACCATCAACGAAGCGGCTCAGATGATGTTAAAAAACAAGGTTAGCGGTTTGCCGGTGGTGGATGAGGCCGGTAAATTGGTGGGCATCATCACCGAATCGGATATTTTCCGCATGGTGGTGCAGCAGTGGGGGCAGATGTAACGCCCCAATCGTCGCTGATGATTCTGGCTAAAACAAAAAAGGCGGGCTAGCCCGCCTTTTTTGTGTGTTTTATGACTCAAACCAGGGTTTGCCCCGGTCGGTGGTCAGGTATTAAAATTTTAGCCAGCCGCCCTGCTTGCTGCTTTCGACGACCTTTTCGATGAATTTGACCCCACGCGCGCCGTCGTAGACGGTGGGGAAGTCTACCTCCAATTCGCTGGGGGCGCGGCCTTCCAGTTTGGCCCGGATGGTATCGCCGATGTTCATGTAAATGTTGCCAAAGGCTTCAAAAAAGGCTTCTGGGTGGCCCGAAGGTAAGTGCGTGGCTCGCGCGGCGGCGGCGCAGAAGACGCCGTTGGCCCGGCTGTAAATCTGCACCGGCCCGCTGGGGGGGATAAAGCGGAGCTGGTTAGGATGCTCCTGATCCCAGAAAAGCCCGCCCTTGGTGCCGTAAGCGCGGATGGTCAGGTGATTTTCCTCACCGGCCGCAATTTGCGAGACCCACAGCACGCCTTTGGCGCCGCCCTTAAAGCGCAGCAGCA
>CAZDMM010000278.1:0-3227 GCA_964505845.1 uncultured Caldilineaceae bacterium | reverse complement strand
ATCCAGGCGGCGGCCGGGCACAAAGGTGGTCAAATCGGCGCACAGTTCAGCTATTTCCAGGCCGGTGATGTAGCTGACCAGGTTTTCGCAGTGAGAGCCAATATCACCCACCGCCCCGGCGATGCCGGAACGGGCCGGGTCGGTGCGCCACTCGGCCTGCTTGGCCCCCTCGTCTTCAATCTTGTTCATCAGCCAGCCCTGGGGGTATTCCACCACTACTTTACGCAGGTCGCCCAATTTGCCCTGCCGCACCCAATCGCGGGCTTCCTTCACCATCGGGTAGCCGGTGTAGTTGTGGGTCACCCCAAAAACAACGCCGTGTTTTTCCACCGCTTCGATCAGCCTTTGGGCCTGCTCGCTGCTGTGAACCATCGGCTTATCGAGCACCACGTTAAAACCGGCTTCCACAAAGGCCAGGGCCGGCTCAAAGTGGGCGTGGTTGGGCGTGACAATAGAAACGTAATCCATGCGCTCGCCCTCCGGCAGCTTGCTTTCTTTTTCAAGCATCTCTTGCCAGGTACCGTAGTTGCGTTCTGGCGGTAACAGCAAATCCTGGCCCGACAGCTTGGCCTTGCCCGGATCGCTGGAGAGCGCCCCGGCCACAAATTCGGTAAAGCCGTCAGAGATGGCGGCCCGGCGATGAACAGCCCCAATAAAGGAGTCGCGCCCGCCTCCAATCTGTCCAAATTTCAACTTGCGTTGTAACTTCTTTGTTTCATCTTTACCACTAACCATTGTGGAATACCTCCTTTGGTATGAAATTAGTAGGGTGGTAGTCAGCAGCCAGAAATTTTTTTGACATCTGACTACTGGCTACTAATTTATACACCTAAACTTTCTTTTTTCCAAAAGGTATTGGAGCGTTAAAAATCATCCAAACAAAAACTCCTCGGAGCGTTAGCCACCGAGGAGTTTTTGATACCCCTACTTGTATCTGAGGCTAAAGGTGACTGGCACGTGGTCAACTATAGGTTTTGCTGTTCTCAACCGTCTTGCCCAAGGAGAAAAGCGCCAGTCACCTGAAAAGTTACCCCTAATTGTAATCATCAAAAACTTTGTGGTGTTGTGACAGCTTAAGCATAGTGTCCAGCCATTTCTCCTGGCTGGCCGGCCCCACATTCACCAGGCTGGGTTCAGCCTCACCAAAGGCTTCTGGCTGGTACAGGATGGCTTTAATTCTGAGCCGGCTTAATCCAGCCGGTACCGGCCATTCTACCACTTCACCCACGCGATACCCCAGCATGGCGATGCCAACAGGGGCCAGAACTGAGATTTTGTTCTGGTCAATATCGGCCTCGTGCGGAAAAACCAGGGTACAGGTGATTTCTTCGCCGGTGTCCAAATCTTCCAGGCAGGCCGTAGAATTCATCGTAATCACATCGGGCGGAATCTCTTTAGAGGGCACAACACGGCCGCGCTCTAACTCTGCCTCCAGTTCTTGCAGTTCGGCCTGGTCGTAATAGTTAAATCGCCGGGCTATCTCAAGAAGTTCGCGGAGTAGTTTCATGTCGGAGTCGGTAATGTAAATCGTTCTATCTTGCATCATTCATTTTCCTTTGGCTAATTATCAAAAATTGCGCTCCCACAGCTTGAGCGGTGGAGCATGTACCGATGACAGCATGGCTCCCAGCCCTCGCTGGCGCTCAACCGCCTCTGTGGTGACCAGATTAACGTCAAGGATCGGGGGGTGCTGACTAAATAACGAGGAGGGTAAATAGTCCAAGCAGTGGGTTAAGCCGTGATTGAGAGAAGTTACCAGGGCTTCCAGAGCCGCAGATGGCGCTTCGACCACCACCAGCAAGTGGATGGCGGCTTCTAAGGGCAGCTCTTCGCTAACCTCGGCATCGGGGTTGGTGGATGGCTCAATGAGATGGACCACCCGGACTCGCTGATCGTGCAGAGCTAAAGTTTGAGCCACGCCTTTGGCCAGGTTATACTTGAAGGCTTTCACAAAATCAGGCTGGTAGAATAACTGTTTCCAACTCAACTTTTGTTGGACCGGCGTTAGCTTAACCCTGGCCTGGTCCAGCGCCTCGGCGCAGATTTTGTGGGCGATGTCGTGGAGATGGATTACTTGATTGGGGCCAGAAACTCCCGTCCCTTGAACATAAAAAGCATTAAGCATTACTAAAAACCTCCTTGTAAATGAGATTATCATAGCATAGGGGCGATGAAAAACCCATAGAAAGAGCGCCGCGAGGCATGAAAATAGCATGAAAAAACATTATTTTTTATGGATTTTTCATAAGGCCGGCCCGCTTTTTTATGGGATTTTGCCTCATTCTGGCATAGAATGAGAGCACAATTGTGTTACCAGGGGGTGTTCATTGGTGGGCCTGACCCGGCAATGACACCCCCTTGACGCTTTAAAAGACTATGACGCTGAAAGAGGAGTACCAATGGACCAGGTTTCTTTGATGGTAAGGCAGGCCAAACTTGTGCCTACGCCGCGGCAGGTAGCAGAAGTGGCCGGTGTAGCTAAAGCCGCTCTGGTTGCAGCCCTGGAAACCCTCTCCCAGGATTTAGGATTTGCGGAGGTCCAAACCCTGGTAGCCGCGCTGCAACAGCACCAGCCGGCGGTGTGGGTAGATTTTTATTACAGCCTGGCCTGGCAAATTGCCGAGCAGTTAGGCCGCCTGGATGAGGGGGTGAAGGCAGCTTACATTGATGAGTATGATCTGGCCCCGGAAGACCTCAGTTTTGGGGAGGCGGCGCGGACCACGGTGATTCATTTGATTGTGTGGGTGCGCCGCAAAACAGAGGCCCTCCATTCTCTGGCTGCAGCCCTGGACCACGCCCTGGTTGAATGTTACCTGGAGCAAATCGGCCAGCCTCACCTGACCCATTTGTTAGAGGTGCATTTGTTTGATGACGCCGATGTTCAAAACCGCATCGGTTATGGCGCCTTCTTTTATGCCGTCTCTTACTGCCCTCCCACCGAAATCTGGCGGCGGCCAGGGCAAGAGTTGAGTCCAGATTAATCCTCATACTGTACAAGGAGTAATGGCTATGGCAATTGATATGGAATTAGAGGCGGTTTTGAGGCCGCCCGAAGTTTACCAGGCGCCGTATCCACCCAAACTGATTACCCTGGCCAACGGTAAAAAGATGGTGGTACGCGAAGTGACCAGGGATGATGCGCCCACCTTGTTGGCGGCGGTTCGGCCTACCCTGCGCATTGAGCGTGATTATTACGACATTGTCGGGGCGCGTTTATACGCCGAACT
>CAZDMM010000277.1:0-8658 GCA_964505845.1 uncultured Caldilineaceae bacterium | reverse complement strand
AAAATCAGCAATCCAGGGACATTTTAAGCGGCGGGATAAAAATAACCCAATTAACAGGCTGCTAAAGTGTTGAGCAGTAGCCAAAACAGCGTTAAATTGATATTGCCGGGCCAGTTGAAGACCTTTATGGATGGCAAAAGGTATCCAGGTAACTTCTTCGTCGGGCAGAAATAGCCAATCAATAATCACCTGTTTACGGCTACCTATGTTGACCGGCGGTGGAGTATCTAGCCTGGTTTTAAGAGCAGGGGTTGAGCGCGGCAAAAAGCGGCGGCCCAGAGCGAATATTTTGTCGGGGTCTGGAAAGGTAGCGGTATAGATAGGAGTCGGCACCGCAGCAGTGAGACTCGGCTGGCCCCGGCGGGGGGTTAAAACGATAGGCTGCCAACCAAAATCAGGTAAATATTTAACAAATTTAGTGGGTCTTACCGCGCCCACATTCTGAGAAGGCAGGAAAAAAGAGGTTATAACCAGCAGTTTTTTCATTGATAAATGACAGTGGCCGTCTGATGGGGGTGAATGTTAATGATGACCATCGAACTTGTCAAAAATATCAGCCAGGGTCACTTCGATGGCATCCCAGCTATATTTTTCAAGACAGCGGGCGCGGGCTTTTTGGCCCATTACTTTGGCCTCGTCAGGGTGAAGCAAGATGTGCTCAATCTTTTCGGCCAAAGCTCTGGTGTCACCTGGTTCAATCAGCCAGCCGCAGCCTTCTAAGATTTCTGGGATTTCCATTACCCTGGTGCTGATGATGGGTTTGGCCATGGCCATAGCCTCAAACAGTTTGCCTGGCACCTGGCCAATAAATTGGTCAGATTTTCTATTAGGCAGGGCTATCAAACTGGCTACGCTTAAATAACAGGGAACATCGGAAACCGGACAAGGCTCCCGAATCTCAACCCAGTCCCCCCCAATCTGGCGCAGATGTTCTATATACTCACGGACATAATGAACTTTAGGATCAGCCCCTACTACCAACAGCCGGAGTGATTTTTGGTTCAGCAGCCGGAGCGCCGCAATCATATCTTCTAATCCTTTGTGGGGAACGGGGGTTCCGAGAAAAACAAGATATTGATAGTCGCCCAGGCGCAGGCGCGCTCTTTCGGTGTCCGGGTCAAAATTTGCCGGGTTCAGCAAAGCAGTATCGCGCGCATGCGGCACTTTGATTCCGCCAAATTTCTGCTGTAAATAATTAGATGCTACCGTAATGGCATTGGCAGCCGGTATCAACTGCTCCATCAAGAGTAGATATAATTGAGAATTGGGCGTCCGGATATTGCGGATCCCTGTTTTAAAATAGTCAAACCAGCCATTAGTCAGGACAATCCCTACCTGCCACTCATCCATGTCCAAAACCACCGGCATCCGGTGCGACAATTTTTTAAGGAGCGCCACGCCATAATCGGGCAGCCTGGGCGCGGCCGCGTAAAGAACATCACCGCTAATGAACTCCGACAACTGGCGCATGGAGTATAAAAATTTGGGAAAGCTGGCCCCCGGAATGGTCTTATATTCCAGTTCACCGGTATCACAGGGAGACCAGATGTGTGGGCCAAAGACGGGGCCAATCAGCTCTACCTGGTAACGTCTGCTCAAAACCCGGCCCAAAGAATAAGGGCGGATCAGGGTATTTTTGGACATGTCAGAAACAAGAATTGAAATTTTCATTGGCTCGGATATTGGCGCTGAGGTTGATTAGAGTCTAACTGCAACACAATGACGACCTGTTCGGCAAAGATATTGGGCTTTAGGCGGAACAAACGCGGAAAGCCATTGGTTGGGATGATTTCAACTACCTGATAACCCAGCCGTTCCACCCATCTAGCAAAATCTAGCACGGTCCAAAATCGTAAATGCTCGCCGGGGTGCTTGCCCCACTGTTGAGGAAAGCGCCCAAAAAGCAACCTCAGCCGGTGTTTGTAGAATCCGATATTGGGGATAGAGACAAAAACCGCCTTGTTAAAATGCCCCAACAGCTTATTCATCAAATTTTCCGGGTTAGGGATATGCTCAAGCACCTCGGTAATCACAATATAATCATAGCTGCCGTCTAGTGCAAAATCACTGGCCGACAGGTCGGCTTGTTTTAAACATGCTACCCCCTTTTTTTGGGCCAGAGCCAGGGCTTGCGCCGAAACATCAATCCCACTAACCTGGGCCTGGCGAGTTTGAGCCAGGTGGGCGAGCAGTGTGCCATTGCCACAACCCAAATCTAAGACCGAGGCGCCCGGCTCGACCCGTTCGGCAATAACGGGGATGCGCGGTGGAAACCATTCAAAACTGCCAATACTGTCCCAGTAGGAGTCGTAATTCATCTGGTTTAGGGCGACCGGCTGGTAAGCAAAAATGGCTGCCGGCAGCTTACGCAGTTCTGCGGCTACCGCCTGGAAACCTCGCTGAAGACGTTGTAAACCATTCATATCTTTACAAGATGCGCTCAAAAATAGTAAGACATCCAAAATCTTATTTGTACAGAGTTATTAGTCGTGCTAGAATGCTCAAGTTTCTGCTATGACCTAATCCAACAAGTGACCCGGGAACTCAAATTGTCATTAAAAGTTAGAGCGATTCGTAGTGCTTTTTGGTTTGCTTTAGCCACAGCAAGCAACAACTTGCTGTTCTTCTTGGTTACGCTGGTTCTGGCTCATTTATTAACCCCAAATGATTTTGGTTTGGTTGCCATCTCTAATTTTATTGTTTTCACCTTTGGCATCCTGCAAAATATGGGGTTATCCCAAGCCTTAATTTATAAAAGCGACAGCCTTGAAAGAGTCACTGCTACGACGTTTATATTGGCGATTGGCCTCGGCGTTTTGACTTTTTTTATAGCCGTTTTTAGTGCTCCTCTGGTTGCCGTTCTCTTCAATGAACCGCAAGCAACGCCTCTTGCCCAAGTGTATGCAATTTTTCTAATTATTTCATCATTCGGTATAGTGCCTGAGGCAATTTTAATTGCTCAACTTGATTTTAGAAGAAAGTTTATATCCGATGTTCTGCCGGCCGTCATCTATGTATTTATCTCTATTGCTCTCGCCAAAATAGGTTATGGCGCCTGGAGCATCGTAATTGGCAGATTGGTAGAGGCTCATATTCGGGTTGCTCTTATTTGGTATCTCACAAAATGGCAAATAAGCTTTCAATTTGAGTGGTCTATCGCCAAGGATTTATTATTGTATGGTAAAGATATAGCCATATCATCCACTCTCGCTATTGTGTTTCTTAACATTGACAATATCTTTGTGAGTCGCATGTTAAATACCAGCCAGCTCGGATATTACACTTTTGCATTTTCATTAGCAACATTGCCAGCACTTTTCGCGCAACGAGTCGTTGATACGGTAAGTTTTCCAACCTATACTCAGCTTAAGGAACAGCAAGAAATTCTAATCACGGCCTATCTAAAATCTTTAACAATTGTTTCTATCTTAGTGCTGCCTATCAACCTCGGTTTATTAGCCATTGCGCCGGTTCTAATACCAGTTCTCTATGGCGATAAATGGTACCCGGCCGTTCCACTGCTCCAAATTTTGTCGCTGTATGGGTTAATTCGAGCCTTAGCCAATGTACCTACTACAGTCTTATTAGCTATTGGAAAGCAGTATCTCTTTCCTCGCTTCAACTTAATGTATGTAACGATTGCGGCTCTTTTGTTAGGTCCAGCTATTTATTTGGGCGGGACAAGTGGAGCAGCCATAGCCATGACAGTCGTCATTGGGGCTGGCGCGTTGACCTGGACTCTTTTTGCCAATCGTTACTTGGCTATCCCTTCTCTCAAAATCGCCCGGGTGATCACACCTCCAGGCATCGCAGCCGTATTAATGGTAATCATTGTACAGGCAGGGGTCTACTCCCTCCATAAATCCATTTATACTTTGGGCATTTTAGTAATCATAGGAGGGCTTACCTATGTTGGGGTCTTAATCTTAGCTACCAAAGGCAAGGCTATTGATGATGCCCATGAGATTATTCAACCGATTTTGCCTAAAAATAGACCTAACTAACCTGGTTAACAGTTTAGGTCATACCCTCCTGGAAAATAGCCCTCACCCCCAACCCCCGCCTCACCCCTTCCGGGTGTCCTGGGGACCGGCGCGCAAAGCGTCCCAATGGGAGAGGGGGGTGCGCCAGCGACGGAGTGAGGGCTTTTCATCGCTGGTGGTAAAGCCGGGGCTTCGTGACAACTCCTGGAAAAAACACACTTTACTTTTGACACACTGCTATCAGGTCCATCCGTTGGTTAACCTGTGAGTCGCTTACCCAAAAATCTTCGCTAGAATAAATTTGTTGAAAGGATTTAGCGGTTGGCTCAGATATCTCCGTAGGACCACTCTTCCGGCCTGCCTTAGATAAAAGAAACCGTTTTACTGTACGCACAACCTTCACACCCGTTCCACCTGAAGGCAGCTTATTGAGTGCCTCTAAAACACTGTTTCTGAGATACCATTGCCTGGCGCTCCGTAGTCTTCTCCTTTCAGCCATTTCGATTTCCGGGGTAGCCTGTAACCCATAAATATGCACACTGGTAAAATACTTTTGGAGGAGTAACCGCAGTTGAGTCGAGCTATATTCTTTTACATGGTAAGGATTCCAGGGGCGTTCCAGAGGCAATAAGCGTAAATTTCGGTTAGGGGTTGACAGAATCATTAGCCCCTCTTTGGCAAGAACACGCCGTGCCTCCATCAAATACAAATCCACAGTGGGGATGTGTTCGATTACTTGAAAAGAAACGGCTAAATCAAAGCTGGCGTCGGCAAAAGGGAGTTTGCAAACATCGGCGGCTATAAAGCTTGCATTAACCTTTTGAATGGAGTATGGCAAAGCGTAAGCTGCCTGATCCAAACCGATGACAGTTTTTGCCCTTTCGGCTAATAGCTCAACCCCGTAACCGGTTCCACAGCCTAAATCTATAACACGGGCCGAGCCTACTTGAGACAATGAGAATTGGTAAGCGGCCAGATGCCGCAAATACATCAAATAATCATCGAGCGTCTCTTGATCCTCAGGTTTGCGGACTAATCTTTCTGCCATTTGAGCTATTTCCTAATTCTTACCACGAAAATTTCACCAACCAGCATAAATCAGATTTGGGGTAAAAGCAAAGCAGGCCCACTCAGTGGGCCTGCTTTTTATAAAGCGTAGACTATTAACGAGGTTTAATAGTTGATACCATTCAGGTTGGCGGCATAACCTTGTGGGTAGAAGGTATTAGAGCCAAGGGCCGCAATCTTGCCAGATGCTTCAACAAAGACCGCTCCCTGGAAACTGCCTGTGCCCAGGAAAGATGGCATATAAAACGTAGCTGTGCCGCCGTTAGCTGGCGCCGTAGCAGTGCGGACGATAGTATTGCCAGAAACGTTTGGATCAACCCCTGCTCGCACAAACTTGGCAGTAACAGTTTGAGCTGTCCCTTCCAGGTTGACCACTTGAATCCCGGTCAACCAACTGGAACTGGAACTCCCGTTGAGGGCGATAGGCACCGCTACTTTATTTGTTGCAATAGCCGGATTGATCATTGTAGCAGCATAACCAACCGACCCACCGGTATACTTGGCGGCATTGGCAATCCCTACCACCCCCACCGAAGATGAGATGGAGACGCTGCCAAAGGATTTACTGATACAACCTTGAGAGGGCAGGTAAAACACCGCAGAAGCCCCGGCCGGAACGGATTGGGACCGAACACAAGCTGCGCCGGAAGAGGGTGTATAGGTCATTTGCACGTTGGCAGTACTACCGGAAACATTGACTATCTGAATCCCACTGTTCCAACCACCGGAATAGTTGTTAAATACGAGCGGGGCAGTGAGTTGCGTACCGGCGGCGCTGTCAGGAAGGCCGTTATATTCCGCATTTTGATACAGATTGGCAGCATTTCTAAAGTTGGAAGCAACTACAGCGATATTCTGGGATGCTTCGACCACACCATATCCAAGGTTGTTGCCAAACGCAGCAAACTCTGCTGTCGAAAGATCAATAGCAACCGACTTGTTAGCATCCAAAGTACGGTTCACCGTTACGGCTGGCGAAGTCTGGCCCGAAATATAAGCTTTGAGTGTTACATTCAAGCCGTTGGTGGTGCTGGCGTTCTGAACATAAACTGTGGATGACCAGCCGCCACTGTAGAGACGGAACAGCAACGGCAGGGTAAACTTTGTGCCAGGGGCGCCAACACCAGCATAAGAGTCAGCCGCACCGGTGGAGTTCACATTGATCACCCCGGCAGCTAGCGCAGTGTTTGATTGAAGCACACCAGAATATTGACCATTTGAAAACTCACTGGAACTTACGTAAGCAGACCCCAAGGGGAAAATGCTCTTGTTAATGGTGGTATTACTACCAGCCCCCACCGGATACAGGGTCAAAACAGTATTGGAAGTGGTATTCTCAAGGTTTTGAACACCAATGTGAGTGGTGGTCCAGGAACCCGGATCGGCTTGAGCCGTAATATCACCGGCCTCAACGGTCGGAGTAACTTCAACCGTTGCTGTCACGGTTACAGTGGGAGTTATCTCGGCGGTCGGTTCAACGGTAGGCGTTTCGGTAGGTTCGGCTGTAGGTTCGACAGTAGCAGTAACCGTTTCGGTTGGAGTCACCTCCGCAGTCGGTTCAACCGTAGCGGTATCGGTGGGTTGAGTAGTTGGTTCTACAGTAGCTGTCGCCGTTTCGGTTGGGGTAGCCTCTTCAGTTGGTTCAACCGTAACTGTATCGGTCGGAGCGGGAGTATCACTGGGCGCAGGAGTATCACTAGGCGCGGGAGTATCACTGGGCGCAGGAGTATCACTGGGGGCGGGGGTATCCGACGGCTGTGTGGTAGCCTCGGCCGTGGGTGTGTCTGTCGGTTGAGTGGTTGCCACGGCCGGCGGGGTATCTGATGGTGTTTCTCCCTCAGCCCTAGCTCCCCCAACGGGCAACATGGCAGCGATCATCGCCACAATCAACAAGATATTCAATAATTTTTTCATTACAACTACCTCCAAATTTAAAAGTCTTGGGATAAAAATTTCTTTGTTGCCCTCTATCCTATCATCAAAGTGAGCTAAACTCAATACTACTTGTGTATTATTCTTGAGGGTTATACCAGATTTTTTGTTTTTAACCCTAAATTACCAGCCAAACCTATCTATCAGCCATCAAAAACCGGGGTTCTAAAAAGGTGTGCTACAACCTGTGGCCTAAATTAGTTTGCATATTATTTCAGAACCGCATAGAATGTCTTCAGCCTCATAAATTTTTAGGAAAGCCGCCGTGAGCAACTTACCGTCGCAAAATCAGTCTCAGCCTGATACGCCAAGCCGATCTAAATTTCTTGGATATAAATGGTGGGTTGTGCTGCTGGTTATCGGAGTAGTAGTAGTTTTGATTGTGCTTTTTAGGCCAACACCACCACCCGACCAGACTGTCAATATGCCCCAAAGCTCCCCAACTGCCACCATATCTGAACCTGTTTCTGCGTCTCCCATTTCGCCTCTATCACCCATAAGCCCTTTAGACTCAGCGGCTTCCCCTGTCCCTATTGATAAAGAAACGCTGCAAACAGTGTTTGCCAGAGGACAGGACGCTTATAAACGGGGAGATTATGAAGCCGCGAAACAAGCCTTTACCGAAGTTCTGTTGTACGCTCCTGATAATGTCTTTGCCTATGATGCCCGAGGCACCACCTATACGGCATTGCAAGATTACGATAGGGCTTTAGCTGACTATTCAAAAGCCATCCAAATTAGCCCAACGCATGCTCAGACTTTTTATAACCGGGGACGGGTATACAGCCTGCTCAAACGGTATGATGAAGCTTTGTCTGACCTGCAACAGGCGATAGAACACAATCCCGCAGAATTTGGCTACCGCGCCAACGGTAATATCGGCTTGATTTACCATGAGCAGGGCAAGTATGAGCAAGCCTTAGAAGCCTTTGCAGCCGCTATAAAATATAATGATTCTAAGGCCGATACTTATTACTTCCGGGGTGAAACTTATACAGCTATGGGCAATTATTCGGCGGCGATTGCCGATTATGAAGCCGCCCTGGCTCGTTTTCCGCAGTATGAGTTGGCCCAGCAGGGTTTAGGCTATGCTTACTACAAAACCAGCCAGTTTGACCAGGCTTTGACAGCCCTTGATAAAGCGGCAGAACTTGCCTCCAACCAACCCAGCACCAGCTTCTATCGAATGTTGGTCTATTTGGCTACCAACCGGCCTGATGAGGCCAGGTCAGAAGCTGCCCAAGCCGTAAAATCGCTCAACGCCTTACCCGAGGATAACCGTAAGCCCCTTTTATCCAGGATTCTGGCCGACCTCAATACGGCAGCTAAAGAAAATCCTGAGCAAGCGAGCGTGGTCGAGAAAATTGTCAAACTTATCCCGCAGTAGATCAGGGCGCTGCCCCCTCCAATACCGCAATGGCTTCTTTGACCGAGGTAATTTTTTGTTTGCTGCCCCAGTGATATCGCTCTCGCATTTGAGCTAAAATTTCTTTCACCTCCCCTTGCCCCTGTACCAGGCCGTGCTCTAACCAGATAGCGCGGGTGCATAAGCTTTCTACCGCTTCAAAATCGTGGGACACAAAGAGAATGGTCACCCCCTGGGCCTGCAACTGGCGGATGCGCTCTAAACACTTGAGCTGGAAACTGTAATCCCCCACGGCCAAAACTTCATCCA
>CAZDMM010000276.1:0-8660 GCA_964505845.1 uncultured Caldilineaceae bacterium | reverse complement strand
GGAGTCGGCGCTGCGCCAGACTCGCCAAAAGGTTTCTTGCACAATTTCTTCGGCAGCCGCCCTATCACCCAGCAGTTTTAAGGCTAACCCCATCACGGCTGAAGCATATTGATCATAAAGCGTTTCCAGGGCTACGGCATCCCCTTCGGCTACTCGACTCATAAGCTGCTCACTATTCAATTCGGTGCGCCTCGTTGTCCCCACTGCGGCGTTATTTTGCTTATAACGCACCTCTGTAAATAGATAGAACGCAGCAGGAGTTTGGTATTGTAACATGGCTCAGTATACTAAAAGGGTCTCAATTCTCAAAGCGAGTGACCAGGGCACACAGGGCATGTTCAAAGTTATGGGGCAAACCTTCCCGGAAGCTCCATATAAGTTTTGTCTCAAAATTGGCGGTGTAGCTTCCGGGAAGGTGAGACTGTTAACATGCTGTGACCAGGGTATAGCGCAATAGGGCTGGTAACACTACCTATTCATACGCAGCAGCGGCAAAATTGCATTTATTGCTTGAGGATATCTACCGCAGCACAGGCATCCCCATGCCTCTGCTACAGGAAATGGGCCGGCAAAGCTGCCGGGGAGGTTAGGGCAGCCAGGCGGGACGATTGCCGGGCGCGGCCACCTCTTGCGAGTCGCCGGTTTGAAGGTCAAACAGCCACACGCCGGGCTGTGCGCCTGGCTTTTGCAGCGGATAACGCTGGTAGAGCAGATACCGGCTGTCGGGCGACCAGGCCGGCAGCCCGTGTTGAATGGCGGTATCATTGGTTAGATAATGGGCTTGGCTGCCGTCGGGGCGCATGAGCCAGATTTGCTGCCCCATAGCCGCCCCGGCCACCTTGCGGGTAAAGGCTATCCAGCGCCCATCGGGCGACCAGGCCGGCGACCCATCTTCCACCTGAGCCGTTTGACCGCTCAGGTCAACCAGTTGGCCGTTGCTGGGGTCGGCCTTGAGCAGATGCACCGCAAACCTTTCTTCCTGCGGTTTAATATCGCTGACCAGCAGCGCCTCGCCGCCAGGACTCCACACCGCCAGGCTGCCCGTGTGGCCGGGGATAAGGAAACTGCGGCCATCGCCCACATGAAACACCCGTATCCCCTGCTGGCCGGGAGAAACAAAACTGAGCCACCGGCCGTCGGGCGACCAGCGCGCCCCGTAGCCCGGCCAGACATTATCTGGCAAGACCGGAACCGCCTCGTTGGTGGCGGAATCCAGCCACCACAGGCGCGGCGAGCCGGGAGTTGTCTCCGGCGCTGCTGTCTTTCGCACCTCATAGACCAGCCGGCTGCTATCCGGCGACCACACCGCCCCGCTGCACGCCGCTTCGGGACACTCAACCAGCCGTTTCCGGCTGCTGCCGTCGCTGGCTATTTGCCACAAATCGCTGCCGCCATCCTGGCGCAGCGCGGCGTAGGTGATGGTCATTCCATCCGGGGCTACGCTGTAATCCCAAACCCCAAAATTCTCCTGGGTCAATTGAGCCGGTTGGTCTCTAAGCGAGGGGAGGAGAAAGAGCTGGTCGCTACCCTGGGCATCCGGGGCGATAAAGACCAGGCGGGGCGGCGTCCCATTGGCGGGAGCAGAGCCGGTGGTACGGAGCGAGCTTTCGCCAAAGACCACCAGCAGGCCCAACAAACACAACACAAAGATGAGACGGTGCGCTGGCTTGATGACCGGCCAACCGGCGCAGCGGGCGGGCCGGGCGGCCTGAACCGATGTTAGCAAAGCCTCAAATAGTTTCATACCAAAATGATCAGGTAAAAGCCGCATCCCGATGCCGCTTCTACCCTGGCGCAAAGGTATAGGGCTGCCTTTGCTGCCGGTCTGCAACTAAAATGAAATACACCCCAACGATTATAACGGGCAGCGACTCTCTGTCAAACCGGCTCATTTGACAGCCACTCTATTTTTCCTAAAATTGAGATTGAGTCTCAAAGAGAAAACTTGTTGCTTTCAAAGCAACGGTTTGGTAGAATTTTAAGGGAAATGTATCTTAAACCAGGATATGGGTGGCTGGGCCTTGTTTTCATAATTCTGTCCCTGGCGGCGGCTCGGTGCAGCCCTCAATCAGCCCCGCCAGGCGCAGGTGGAAAAATCAGGGTAGTTGCTACCAACAGTATTGTGGCCGACATGGTCAAGAATGTGGGCGGCGATTTGATTGATTTGAGTATTTTGCTGCCCCTGGGGTCAGACCCGCACTCTTTTCAGGCGACGCCGCAGGATGTGGCTAAAGTGGCGGCGGCGCAGGTGCTGTTTGCCAACGGTGTGGGTCTGGAGGAGTTTCTGAGCGAGTTGATTAAAAATGCCGGCGGCCAGGCGGTGGTGGTCTCGCTGTCTGAGGGGGTTGAGACGCGCCAGATGAGCGAGGCAGACATGGCCGCCGAGGAGCATGCGGCTGATGCTGCGCATCCAGATGAACACACCGGGGTTGACCCGCACACCTGGACCACGCCGGCCAACGCCATCATTTTTGTGCAGAATATTGAGCAGGCCCTCAGCAAGCTCGACCCGGCCCATACCGCCGCTTATCAGGCCAATGCCGAAAAATACCGGGGGCAGCTTAAGGGGCTGGATGCCTGGGTCAAGGCCCAAATCGAAATCATCCCGGCCGAGAACCGCAAACTGATCACCGACCATACGGTTTTTGGCTATTACGCCGACCGTTATGGCTTGAAACAGGTTGGGGCGGTGATCCCATCCTTTAGCACCTCGGCCGAACCATCGGCCCAAGAACTGGCCGATTTGGAAAAGGCAATCAAGGCTCAGGGCGTCAAGGCGATTTTTGTGGGCAGCACCGTTAATCCCGGCCTGGAGCGGCGGGTGGCCGAGGATACGGGCCTTAAGCTTGTCACCTTGTTCACCGAGTCGCTGGGGCCGGCGGGCAGCGGAGCGGAAACGTACCTGGATTACACCCGTTATAACACCAAGGCGATTGTTGAGGCGTTGAAATAGGAGGATTGGAAGGCTGGAAGGTTGCTAATTCTCCATTCTTCCAGAATCATTGAGGACAATATTCTATGGAACAACTACAGCGGGCGGCTGCCCTTCATTGGCCCAGGCCCATCACCCATGATTTGAGCCAGCCGATTTTGGAATTGAGGAATGTTTCGGTGCGCTTTCACCATACCCTGGCCCTGGATAATATCTCCTTCACCCTACACCGGGGCGAGCGGGTGGCGCTGGTCGGGCCGAATGGAGCCGGCAAAAGCACCCTGTTTAATGTTATCTCCGGGGTTCTGCCCCCAACGCAAGGCCAGGTGAAGATTTCAGGTAGCCAGCCGGGGCAGCATATTTGTATTGCCTATGTGCCCCAACGCAGCCAGGTAGATTGGAAATTCCCGGTCAATGTGGCCGATGTGGTGATGATGGGCCGGATCAGCAAAATGGGCCTTTTCCGCTGGCCCAGCCCAAAAGATTGGCACATTGTCCACAGCGCCCTGGAATTGGTCGGCATGGAGCATCTGGCCAAACGGCAAATCGGCCAATTATCGGGCGGGCAGCAGCAGCGCGTCTTTATTGCCCGCGCCCTGGCCCAAGAAGCCGAGTTGATGCTGATGGATGAGCCGCTCAACGGCCTCGACGTTAAATCCCAGGAGGATATTTTTGCCATCCTGGAGGAACTACGCCGCCGCCAGGTTACAATTGTCATTGCAACCCACGACCTTAACCTGGCGGCTGAACGATTTGACCGCCTGATGCTGCTGAACCAGCAGTTGATTGGCTTTGGCCGGGCCGGCGAGGTTTTTACCCCGGCCTTGTTGAGCCGGGCCTACAGCGGCCGGCTGCGCCTGGTTAATACCCCCAACGGGGCAATGGTGATCAGCGATAGCTGCTGTGATGGGGGATAGCAGGGGTTGCAAAGCCGCAGGGTTGCAAAGTAGCAGAGTTGCATGGTCTCAGAGTAGTAGGAGTGCACTCTTGTTACCCTGCAACCTGGCTACCTGTTGCATGTTACCCTGCTACCTGCTACCTTGTTACCTGCTACCTGTTACCTTGTTACCTGCTACCCTGCTACTCTGAACGGTGTGAAGAATGAATTGGTTAAATTTGCTGGTTGAACCCTTAAGTTATGCCTTTATGGTGCGCGGCCTGACTGCCGCCTTGATTGTAGGGATTGTCTGCGCAGTGGTGGGGTGTTATGTGGTGTTGCGGGGCATGGCCTTTTTTGGCGATGCTCTGGCCCATGCGATTTTACCGGGCGTGGCCGTCGCTTATCTTTTGGCCGGGTTCAATCCTTTGTGGCTGTCGGTTGGGGCTTTGGCGGCCGGCGTGTTGACCTCTTTGGGCATCGGGATGATCAGCCGGGGCGGAGTTATCAAAGAAGACACGGCCATTGGGGTGATGTTTGCCGGCATGTTTGCCCTGGGCGTCGCCCTGATTTCAACGGTGCGCAGCTACACCGTTGACCTGACCCACTTTCTTTTTGGCAACGTGTTGGGCGTGGCCCCCGGCGATATTTGGTTAAGCGGCCTGTGCGGCGGGCTGGTCATCCTCATTATCCTGGCTTTTTATAAGGAATTTCTGGTGCTTTCTTTTGACCCCCTTCTGGCCCGCACCCTGCGCCTGCCGACCACCTTTCTGCACTATCTGCTGCTGGTCTTGGTAGCCGTTACAATCGTGCTCTCCATTCAAACCGTTGGCGTGGCCCTGATGTCGGCCATGCTGGTGACGCCTGCCGCCGCCGCTTACCTGTTAACACGCCGGCTGCCGGTCATGATGGCCCTGTCGGCCAGCATGGGAGCCATGAGCGCGGTGATTGGCCTGTACCTGTCGTTTTATCTCAACATTGCCTCCGGCCCGGCCATGGTGCTGGTTTGCACCTTCTTTTTTCTGCTGGCCTTCTTCTTTTCACCCAGCCAGGGCTTGCTGAGACGGAAATTAGTCCGGCCAGTGGTCGAGAATAATCATACCTCGGTAGTTTACCCGGAATCGGCCCAATAGATCATTAGCAAAATTCTGGCAACCTTTCCCCCGCCCGGCATTGTCAACTGCCTCTTGAATATCTTGCCTTACTCTAGGATCGTTCTTGAGCAGAAGCCGGCAATCCGTACCTTTGAGATTCACCTTCCCTTTCTAATATTTGTTTCAATCTCTCCATATCCCGGCTCATTTGCTTTTTAAACATCGCAACCATTACCGGCGAAAGCCAACGGTAGAATCCTTGTAAATTAGCCACAACTGCCTGAGTAAAACGAGCGCCGGCGCCTTCTGCTACCACCGCCCGCCAGCCCGAAACCGGGCTGGTGGCCTTGATACTGGCCCAGACCAGCCGTTGATTGGGTTCAAAGGCCGTGATTTGGGCTATGGTCACGTAACGCCGGCCCAAAAAATCCATCTCTTCGTGGGTGATGGTTCCGACGCCTGTCTCAGCCGTTGGAGATTGGCTCATCCTGACCACCCCACGACGCCAGCGGGTGTCATTGTTGTAATTAGCGATAAATTGAAAGACCTCGTCCGGCGGCCGATCAATCCAGATGGAGACCTCGGCTTTATTTCCTGCTTGAGAGGGATGGGTGATTGGTTTGGTTTGGGTCATGGCTCTTCCTTTTTGAATATTTTGGAACCCCCGAGGGGCTTTTGGTCCAATACATTTTATTTTAATTCCCCCTCATAACGCCGACGTTACCAAAAACGTTACGAAGTTAAAAACTGTCTAAAAGTTTACTTAAATTTCGGCTTGCCTTTTTAAGGTTTGAATTGACAGTAGTAGCCAACAAAGGTATAGTAGGCCGGCAATACCAGAGCAGTCAATCCAAATTAAGCAAAAAGGAAAAGCTATGAAAATTGAACATGTCGCCTTTAATGTGCCCGATGCGCTCAAAGCCGCCGCGTGGTATGCGGAAAACCTGGGGATGCAGATTGTCCGCGCCAACAGCGAGCCGCCCTACATCCACTTTTTGGCCGACAGCGCCGGACAGACCGTGCTGGAGCTCTACTCCAACCCCATTGCACCCATCCCCGATTACGCCGGGATTGCCGCCTTTACCCTGCATATCGCCTGGATGGTAGACGATATTGACGCGGTGCGGAACAAACTGGTGGCCGCCGGCGCTACCGCCGAAGGCGATACCACCGTTGCACCCAACGGCGACCAACTGGCCTTTCTGCGCGACCCCTGGGGCCTGACCCTGCAACTGGCTAAACGCACCAAGCCGTTGGTAGGATGAGGCGAGGGGGAGTGAGGCGAGGAGGCGAGGAAAAGCATCTTTCGCCTCCTCGCCTCACAACTCACTTGAGCTTACCGTGACGCTCCTTCACCCTCACCCTGGCCCGCCCCTCCACCTCCGGCTGGGCCGCGATTTGGCCCGCCTCATCAAGCGCGGCCATCCCTGGGTTTACGCCGAGGCGCTGCGCGAGCGGCCGCCGGCCTCTCCCGGCGCGCCGGCTATTTTATTGGACAACAAAAAAGGGCAGGAGCTTGCCAGAGGCTTTTATGACCCGCGCAGCCCGCTGGCCTTTCGAGTTTGCACCACCACGCCGGGCGAGGCATTGAATGAACGCTGGGCCGAAAAAAGCCTCAGCCGCGCCCTGGCGCTGCGCCACAGCCTGTTTGATGAGCGCACCAGCGGCTTTCGGCTGTTCAACGGCGAGGGGGACGGCCTGCCCGGCCTGGTGGGAGACATTTACGGCGACGCCGCCGTGCTGCAACTCGATGGCGCCGGGCCGAACGGTTTTTGGAACAGCGCCGGCATTGCGGCCTGGCTGGCCGGCAAGTTGTCCTTAAAATGCGTAGTTGAGCGCAGCCGGGGCGTGGGCCAGCCCCTGTGGGGCGAGATGCCTGCCGCCCCGGTGGCTTTTGTGGAGAACGGGGTGCGGTTCCAGGCCGACGTGGTGCGCGGGCAAAAAACCGGCTTCTTTTTTGACCAGCGCGACAACCGCCAGAAAATCAGAGAATTAACCGCCGGCCGGCGGGTGCTCAACCTGTTTGGCTATACCGGCGGCTTTTCCGTTTACGCCGGGCTGGGCTGGGCCGGACACGTCACCACCGTTGATCTGGCCGCTCCTGCTCTGGAAGCCGCCCAGGCCAACTGGACTTTGAATCAACTGCCGGTTGACCGGCATGCCGTAGTAACGGCGGACGCCTTTGAATTTCTGGCCCAGGCCGCCCAACAGCGGCAGCGCTGGGATTTAGTCGTGGTTGACCCGCCCTCCTTTGCGCCTTCCCAAGCGGCCGTCGTCAAAGCCATCGCCGCCTACCAAAAGCTGATCGGCGCGGCAGCGGCGGTCACTGCCGGAGAGGGGCTGCTGGCCGCGGCTTCCTGTTCCAGCCACGTCACTCTGGCCGCCTTTTTGAGCGCCTGCGAGGAGGGGATTTCTCTGGCCCGGCGGCGGGCCACCGTGCTATACATCGGCGGCCAACCGGCCGACCACCCCACCCCGGTGGCCCTGCCGGAGTTTCGGTATTTGAAATTTGTGTTGATGCGGGTTGAATGAAGGAGAGATTGGAGACATTGTGCCCTTGTGGTATTAGAGATTAAAGAATCTCCAATCTCTAATCTCTTTATAACTTCCGGGAGGTTTTTCTACAGCCCCGCCGCCTCAAACACCGGGGCGAGCAAGTTGTCCACCGGCACGTAATCATCGGTCAGGGTCAGGCGCGGGCCTTGCTCCAGGTAGGCCGCCAATTCTTCTGGCGTGGCAAAATCTTCGTTTAGGGGTGAGGCTTGGGCTGATTGGTGGATGGGTAATTGGTAATTGGCGGCCACAATCACGTAGGTTTGGCGGCTCAGTTGGCCCAACTTGTCGGCCACCGGGGAGACGTACACATAGGGAAAGACCTGCTGCAAGGTAGAGACGTAGGCCCGGAAAAAATGGCCCTGCTGCCCGTCAATAATGTTGACCAAATATAGACCCCGTTCGGTCAGGTGGGCCGCCGCCTGCCGGTCAAACTCCAACGTGGTCAGGTGGTAAGGCACGGAAAAGTCGTTGAAGGCATCGCCGATGATGAGGTCGTACCGCTGTTCGGCGGGCAGGCGGTCAATAAAGCGGCGGGCGTCATCATTGTGGCTGATGATGCTGGTCTCGGCGGGCAGGCCCAACTGCTCATAGGCGGTGGCCGTCACGCCGGGGTCAATCTCAATCACCTCGATGTGGCTGCCGGGATGAACCACCTCCAGGTAGCGCGGAAAGGTATAGCCGCCCCCGCCGATAAACAGGGCCGACAGCGCTTTCTCCCCCGGAAAGGCGGCTTTGACCACCTTAGCGTAGACCTTTTCATAGCCGTAGCGCAGGCGGGCCGGGTCATCCAGATAAACATAGCTATGCACCAGCCGGTCCAGGGTTAGCACCCGCAGGCTCGGTTCTTCGTCATCGGCCCGCACCTTGATGCAAAAGTAGTCGGTCTCGCGCAGGCAACTGCTGCGTAGCCAGCCCTGCTGCCAGGCCAACCCCGACAATCCCACAAACAAGAGCAGCAACCCCACCGCGCCGTAACGCCGGCGGCCCCGCCCACTCAAGCCGATGAAAACGCCGATGAGCAGCAGTCCCCCGGCCACCCCCCACACCAGCAAGCGCGTGCCAAAGGCGCTGATAAGGAAAAAGCCGGCGGCAAAGGTGCCGGCGATGCTGCCGGCCGCTCCGGCGGCGTAAATCCTGCCCACCACATCGCCGGTGCGGTTGAGGTCGGCCAGGGTCAGCTTGACCACCACCGGGCTGATGG
>CAZDMM010000275.1:0-8665 GCA_964505845.1 uncultured Caldilineaceae bacterium | reverse complement strand
TAACCGCTTCTTCGTTCAAACCTTTTGTTCCGGCCGGCAGGTCGCCGGTCAGCAGGCGGCGAAAAGCCGCCATCAGCACGAAGCGCTCATAGCCATACTCGTTAATCGAGGTCACCTGGCTTTTGGCCAGCGCCACCAGTTCGGCGCGTTGAGCCAGAGTCAAGTTATTGAGCGTATTCATAGCCGCGCTGGTCAAAAAATCACCGGCGTGCCCCATTTGACTGGAGTCGTTGTCGCGCAGATATTGAAAACCCCAGAAGTCGGCCACTTTGCCCGGCGGGAAAAACGAGTCAGAGCCGAGGTCGCCGGTCAAAAAGGCCAGCGCATCATACGCAATTGTCATGCCTTGCGCCTTGTCAGAGATGGCCTGTTCGATGTTGTAGGCCGAACCACCAGGGCCGGGTTTATCGCCGCCAGGCTGACCACCACCGGCCGGGCTGTGAGGGGGAGAGCAAGCAAGCTGATTCTGCACCGTTTCGCACAGGCCCGTCTCTACGCCTTTATGTGAAGTGAATTCACAGGCATCTTGCTCATTTTTTCCAGCGCAGGCAGCGATGGCTGCTTGCGGGGGAGGGCCTCCGGCCGGGGGACGTCCCTGTTCGTCTCCCGTGGGTGGTTTTTGGTCTGGACCGGGCGCTTGTTGGGGTGGATTACTCGCCGCTTGAACGACAGGCGGTTCGCCGCGCCGGTTTCTGACCATGTTGCCCAGCGAGCAGGCTGAGAGCAGCATGGCGACAATCAGCAGTAAATACAAAGTTTTGGTTTTCATCTTTTTGCTCCTTGTTGATTAATTTGGTAAAAGTCGTATGGTGAAACAGACATTTGAATTGCTTTCTATTCTCGGGTGTAGGCCACATTCAATTTGGCGTGGGCCAGGGTAATATCCTGAATGACTTCCAACAGCACCTCCCGGCTCACCTGGGAAGCGGACACTGAGAGCTGGGGCTGCGCCGAAAGGGCATACACGGTGTAGGTATAAAGTTTCGGGCCGGGACCTTTGGAACAAGGCGGGGCGTACTCGGTCCGCCCATTCACACTGTTGTTGCCCAGCGTTCCAATCCCGGTGCTGTTTTTTGACAGGCTGGTAACATTCGCCGGGATGTTGTACACAACCCAGTACCAGTGCGCGTCCTCCGAACGTGGAATATGGTGCATGATGACGGCAAAACTCTTGGTTCCGGTTGGCGCACCGTTCCAGGTAAGCGGCAAGGTGGTGCTGTCGCCGTCGCAGGTGTACTCGGCCGGCAGTGCGCCGCCCTCGACAACAGCGGGACTGCTCAGGACGAAATCGGACGTAGAATTCGGCCCCGGCTGTGCCGCTTTGGCCGGGCCGGGGGGAGGCGCACCGCAGCCAGTTAACAGCCAGATCAGCAAGGTTAAGCCAAGCAGCGGGAGCAAGGTTTGTTTAGACTTCATTTTTGGTTCCTTTCTTTGTCCTAATTACTGCGGACGCAGCGCACGGCGAGCGAACCGGTTTTGTCGTTGTAACTGGCCAGGCCGCCGGTAAAATCTACAAACCAGGCCAAGCCGGCATTTCCAAACAGCGAGGTGGACGACCAGTAGCGGGCAGATTGCCCTCCGGGAAAGTAGGTCATGTTTAGCGCCGGGCTGGAGCGGGTATCATCGCTGATCGAACGCAATTCTTTGATATTGGGCAGCCGCCAATTAGTCGAACTGCCCAGGGAGAGATTCTCGCAGTAGGCCAGGGCGGCCTCCCAGGGGGTGGATGTCACCTCGCCTTGCTGCCACACCAGGCCGGTGGTGTTATGAGTCACGGTGCCGTTGCCGTTAGCGGTGAAACTGCTCGTTGTGCCGGACACGTTGCGCAGGCAGCGGGCGTGGAAGCGTTTGGAGCCGCCGGCGCTAATCGTTTCGTTTTTGGGATGCGCGCCGATGCCGCCGCCGGCATTGACTACCCAGGCTTTGGTCGAGTCGCCCACCTGTTCTTTCGCCGTCCACCAATACTCGGCGTTAGTGGACGGAAAGGCGGCCGGGTTTAGCGCCGGGTTATTGTGGTCGTGATCAACCAGATTAAAGAGATTGAAGCCGGAAGGCAACTGCCAATCGCTATATCCGCCAAGGGTCAGTTGGTCGCAGTAGGTCACGGCGCCGGGCCAGGTCATCTCGCCGCCGTCGCTTTGCTGCCACATGAGACCTGTAACCTGGTCCGTCACGGTCCCATTGCCGTTGACCGTATAGGCTGGCGGATTGAACGAGTAGTCTGAGTCCTCGCCAAAGGTAGAGGTGTAATCTGTCACCTGTCCCGTGTCGGGGAGTTTCAGCGAAGACCCCGTGCCGCTACTGGCCGAAAAGATGAGCGGTAGATAAATCGTCATGTTTGAACCGGACGTGCCGGCCAGAAACAGGAAATCGGTGTTGGCAATCGTCGGCATGGGGATGCGTGTAGAGTAGCGGTAGGCGTAAGGTTCCGGCGTCAAGGGGAACTCACCCAACAGCTTTTGACGGAGGGCGGCCAGGTCGGCCTGCTGGGTGCTGCTGAGGCTCTGGCCGACCTGGGTCAGATTGGTGGCATAGTGGTAGATAATCTCGCCGTCCAGTTCGCCATACCGGGCGGCCAGACTCAATACCTCCGTGTTGCTCACCGTTTCTCCGGCGATAAAGCGGCGCAACTGGATTGAGATGTCGCGCCGCCGCTCCACAATCTCGTACAGGGCGGATCGTTGGGTATCTACCAGTCCTGTCACCAACGTCTTTTGGGTGGGATCTAACTTCAACAGGAAGGTAATCCCGGCGCTGGCTGTTAAATTGGTGTCTATCGTGCCGCCGGTGGATATCACCGGCGTGTCCTTCAGGTAGAAAGAGCCAAAGTAAGTGCCCTGCCGCTCCGGGCAGAAGTAGACATCGGCCTCGACCGAGCCGGCATACCAACTATAGATATCGCCGGCGTAGGTCATTAAGGCTTCTTTTACGTCATGTTCGAGACCTTTCATGTCGGCCGGTTCCGATATGGCGGGCCAGTCGAGCATGCCCTTGCCAACCATATTGGTATTCAGGAAGGTCGTTTGGGTTGGCGTAAAGGAGCGGATGATATTGCCCATCACCTGCGCCCGGTCGTAGCTCATTTGACCATCCAGCCGGTACAACTCGGCTGAGTACACCTTCACTGCATCAGGGTCCAGTCCCGGACTCCCCGTAGGCACGTCTCCCTCGAGCAAGCGGCGGAAGGCTTTCATCAAGACAAAACGCTGGTAGGCATAATCGTTGATCGAGCTGACCTGGTTATTGGCCAGGGTCATAAGTTGCGCCTTTTGCTCGGTCGTCAGGATGTTCCACATATTAAAGGCGGCGCTGGTCAGAAAGAGGGGATTGTGGCCCATCTGGCTGGGATCGTTGTCGCGCAGGTATTGGAAGCCCCAGAAGTCGGCCACTTTGCCGGGTGGGAAGAAGGAGTCGGCCCCCAATGAGCCGGTGAGGAAGGCCAGGGCATCAAAGGCGATGGTGTTTCGCTGCGCCTCATCCGAGAGGGTTTGTGAAATGGTCATGGTCGGGGTTAGAGCCGTACTTGGAATCAGTAAAGAAGGGGCGTCGCTAGCCGGGAGTGTCTCAATGGAGATAGCATCGTTATGTTTGCTTCCACTGTTGAGCGAGTGTGCCTTAACCAGGACCGGCGAGAAGGCGATCAGCAGGGTCAGGGGTAGGCACATTACCACGAAACCGATTGATAGACTCAGGTGTTTCATCTGTTTATCCTTTTGGTGAAATACATCTTATAGATAGCACAATTAAAAGTCAGACAATTTGTTGGGCATTGTAGGAGTGCAAAAGTACACTCTTGCACTCCCGATAGTCCGATGTTTAAATGGTTTCTGTATTAGTCACAGCCTAACCGGAACATCTGAGAAAATTCCAAGTAAATTCTGAGAAAATTCTGAGAAAATCTCTTTCAAAAAACATCTCATTTCTTGCCGGATGGAAACCCTAAAGGTCTCTAAGACCTTGAGGGATTTGACGTTTCTTAGCGTTTTCTCAGAATTGGTCTATATTATTGGAGGTGAGATAATTCCAGCGGATGGGGAACTAAATATGGTAACCATTCTCATTGCCGATGATGACCCCAAATTGTTGAATATGGCCCGCCTGACGCTCATTTATGAAGGGTTCCAGGTGCTAACGGCCGCCACCGGGCGCGAGGCCCTGGCCCAAGTGCAAACCCGGTCGCCCGATTTGCTCATTCTCGATTGGCTGATGCCGGAAATGGATGGGCTGGAGGTGCTGACCCACTTAAGAAGCGCCGGCAACCTGCTGCCGGTTTTGATGCTAACGGCTTGCAGCGCGGTGGAGGATCGGGTCGAGGGGTTGGATCGCGGGGCTGACGACTACCTGGTGAAGCCTTTTGCTCCCGCCGAACTCCTGGCTCGGCTGCGGGCGCTGCTGCGGCGGTTTGAAACCACCCGGCCGGACAAACCGCTGACTTATAGCGGCCTCTACCTTGACCCCACCACCCGCGAAGCGCGGCGTGATGACCGGACGTTTGAGTTAACCCCGACCGAATTTGAACTGCTGGCTTACCTGCTGCGCCACCCCCGCCAGGTTTTGCCCCGTGAAACCATTTTAACCGCCGTATGGGGCTATGATTTTGAGGGCAATGATAATGTCCTGGAAGTTTATATTGGCTATTTGCGCAAAAAAACAGAGGCCGGCGGCCAACCCCGTTTAATTCAGACCATGCACGGGGTTGGCTATGTGCTGAAAGAGGAATAATCGAGGCTTGCTATGTCTATTCGTTTACGGCTGACGCTGATTTATAGCGCCATGTTAGCCCTGACCTTGGTCAGCTTTAGTTTGCTGCTCTACTTTGGACAGGCCAGGGCGACCCGGCAAGACCTTGAAAGGAAATTGGCGGAAAAAGCGCAGGCCGTCATCAAGGCGCGTCAGTCGTCCTCCGCCGAAGCCACCGGCCAGTTATCCGGCGCGGCCATCGCCGAGCCGCCGCCTCGCCCGCCAGATGGCTCGCCCCCACCCCGTTCCCCGGAAATCTTCTATGTCCAGATCCGTACCCTGGCCAGACAGATTGTTGAGCGTGATATGGCTCTAGGGGAAACTCTGACCTTACCCCTCAGCCAGGCTGGCCTCCAGGCGGTCAAAAATGGTCAAACCTGGGTCGAAGGCAACCACCTTGACCAAGACCCTATTCTCGTGTACAGCCAGCCTATCCCTCAACCGGGAGGCAGCGCCGAGATGGTTCAGGTGGCGGGGTCACTGGCCAGCCGGGATCGCGATCTGGGGACGTTGCGGAATACTTTAATTGTGGCTGGTATCATCACCATTGGGGGAACGTTTGGGCTAGTGTGGCTGCTGGCCGGGCTGGCCCTGCGTCCGATTCATCTCCTGACGCAAACGGCCCAGGAAATTGGAGACAGCCGCGATTTTGGCCGTCGCGTGGACGATACCGGCTCGGCCGACGAAATTGGCCGGCTGGCGGTCACTTTTAACAAAATGCTGGCCGAACTCCAGGCCACTTATCTTCAAATGGGGCAGTCCTTACAAGCCCAGCGCCGTTTTGTGGCCGATGCCTCCCACGAATTGGGGACGCCGCTGACCACCCTGCGGGGCAACCTGGGCTTGTTGCAGCGAGAACCGCCGATCAACAGCGAAGATCGCGCCAGGGTTTTAAATGACATGGTTGAAGAAACTGAACGGTTGATGCGGCTGAACAAAGAACTGTTGACTCTGACCCGGATCGGTGCACGGCAGCCCTTGCAGCCTGAACCCATCTTGCTTCAACCTCTGCTGGAGGATTTATGCAGCCAGTTCAAATTGCTCGCCCCCCAGCGAAAAATCAACTGCCACATCTCGTCTGAAACCACACTGTATGGGGACCGCGATGCGCTCAAGCAGGTTTTGCTGATCTTGTTGGACAATGCTCGCAAACACACCCCGGAGGAGACTATCGTCACCCTGACCACCACGACAACCACCGCGTCTATCAGCCTCAGCGTGGCCGATAATGGACCCGGCATCCCACCCGAAATATTACCCCGCATCTTTGATCGCTTTTTCCGGGGTGATGCGGCCCGCACCGGCTCTGGAACCGGGTTGGGGCTGGCAATCGCCCGTGAGATGACCGCCGCTCAAGACGGCACTCTATCTGTGACCAGCCGGCTGGGCCAGGGGACTGTGTTTACCTTGACTTTGCCAAAATGGTCTAACCTTCCCAAAGGAAATTCTAACCAATGGAACTAACCCTCACTACCCCAGCTTTGCTCTTTCCGGCTATCTCGCTGCTGCTGCTGGCCTATTCCGGCCGCTTTTTGGCCCTGGCGGCCCTGATGCGAGAGCTTTATGCTCGCTACAAAACGGAGCCGGACCCGCGCATCAAAGGCCAGTTGAACAATCTGCGCTACCGCATCGTCATCATCCGCAATATGCAGGCTTTTGGGGTGGCCAGCTTTTTTGGCTGCGTGCTCTGTATGTTTCTGCTCTTTGCCGGGCAGCGGCTGCTGGGAACATGGGTGTTTGGAGCCAGCTTGTTGTTGCTGCTGGTTTCGTTGGGGCTGTCGCTGCGCGAGATCCAGGTTTCTATTGACGCCTTGAGCCTGCAAATCCACGATTTGGACGAATTTGACCGGCCAGAGGTTGATTCTAAAGCTGAGATGTGATACTAAAAGATATACTCATATCTTGTATTGCCTCGGTGAGTTTGTAACTCTCTAAAAAACCAACCCACTTGTTTCCATTGCGCTCTGTTCTCACTCTCAGGCTGTTCGGCTCAAACACCAATGATAACAACCGCCTAAATGATACTGGCTTTTGTTCGGCCATTTGGTAGAGCCTGCCGGTGATGTCCTGTCCTTTCAGGGTGTCAATGGCCTCTTGCCACTGACCCATAATTGCGGTCTTTTCGGCAATGCTGGACAGTTCGACGGTTAGCTGTTGCTCTTGTTGTCGCAACTCGGCCAGTTTAACGGCGGCCTCCTGGTGGGTGAGTATGCCCAGGCTGATAGCCTCAATTAGTCGCTGCTTTCCAGCCTGAACACTGGCTAACTCGCCTTGAATAGCGACCTCTATCGCTTCCTCAGTTATGCTCTTGCCATACCTGGCGGCGGCGTCATCCAACGCGGCATTAAAATTTATCTGATTTTGAATAAACCCGGCTAAAAATTCTATGATGGGCGGTAAGATTAAACGTTGGCTATAAGTCTTACTGGCAGAACAACCGGCCTTGCCGTGCCTGCGCTGATTCTCGCATTGATAGACTACATGTCCAGTAGCCTTTTTTTGTACTGCTGCAACCATTGCCCCCCCACAGCCCCCACAAATTACAAAGCCGGTAAAGATATAGCGCCCCCTCTTACCCATATTTTTGCTATCAACTTTCCGGCTTTTGATAAGTTCCTGGACTCGCTTAAATTGGTCTACACTGATAATTTGCAAGTCGGGCTGGTGGCTTATCTTGTCGGTTAAACTTGTCTCAAAAATGCCAATGTAGAGTTTACGCCTGGCGATACCTCGTATGGTGAACGGGTAGAATTTTGTTCCCGTCTTGGTGGTATAGCCTAGCTCGTTTAGTTTTTTGGCTGTTGCTCCAAAGTTGCCCCCGGTGGCCTCAAGCGTATCAAAAATAACCTTTATAATCTCGGCCTCTGCCTTGTGGATAGTCAAATCGCCATCTTTGCCGTTCCAAACCACCTTATACTCCAGGCTAGGCTTACCCCCGGCAAAACGGCCTTGTTCTGCTCTAGCCTGTCTGCTTCGCTTCATCCGCTTGAGGATACGCCGGCGCTCTTTCTTGGCGACAGACATTGTAATATCTGCTACAAAGTCATCATCATCATTATTCAGGTCAATCCGGCTGGTGTGAGTGTAGACGATAACGTCATACTCCATTATCACCTGCCGAATCGTGGTGTATACAATCGCTTCCTCTGGTCTTGCCAGCCGGTCAAGGTCTTGCACAATAAGGGCTTGCACCTCTTTGGCGGCTATCCGGTCGAGAATCCGCATCATTTCCGGCCTGCCGGTTAAGGTTGTGCCGCTACCAATCTCTTTGACATACTCCCAGGTAAAGCCGTTTTGCTCTGCAATCCTGATACCCACTTCACGGGCGTTCACCCGGCTGTAGTTGTCCTTTTGCATTTTGGTGCTGGCTCTATCGTAAATAATGGCGTGTGTCATTTTGGTTGCTCCTTTCTGTTTGTTAATCGCCTTAGTCTGCCCCCTATCCGAAGGACTATCTTTTTTGCGCGGGTAAGGGGCAGAGTAAAACGATTAATCTAGCGCCTCATCCAGCGTCAACGCTCGCCCATAACCGACCTCCCGGCCCAGGGCCTCGAACTCACCGTTTACGCCTAAATCAGCCTCAGTGACTTCTCGTAAGCTGTAGGTGGTGGGTTCGCCTTGCCACCTTGACCAATCTTCCACGTGGACAAGCAGCCGCCCGTCATCGGTTTTATACAGAGTTTGGTCAACTCCTCGCGTGTCGGTCAGTCCCCCGGTGCGGTCGGAGTAGCCAAACTCGCGGCGGGTGGCTAACTGTTCGCCCAAAAACTCGACCGGGCGGGTGTTGTCCTTAGTAAAAGCGTTGCTGCTGCGCTGGATACTGCCAATATAAAGTTTTACCGTTTCCATTGTGTGTTTTTCTCCTGTTCATGTTACTATCTTTTGTGGAGCGTCGTTTCACTTCTCACGGTTGGCGGCGCTCCCC
>CAZDMM010000274.1:0-8701 GCA_964505845.1 uncultured Caldilineaceae bacterium | reverse complement strand
GTTCCACTGTCGGGGCGCTGGTGGGAGTTGAAGTTGGCTGACTGGTCGGTTCTACGGTTGGCTCGACGGTGGGTTCGACTGTTGGGGCGCTGGTGGGAGTTGAAGTTGGCTGACTGGTTGGTTCAGCAGTGGGGGGCTTGTACCTGCTTCATTGGTTGCGGTTGGTTCGCTGCTAGGTTCTGAGGTGGGTGTATCGGTGGGTGCGGACTCATTCACCTGGTTAGGGTCGGGCTGCTGCTTGGCCTGCGTGGCCAATGCTACTCTCGGCATAACGGCATAGGGTCGCATCATCTCGTTGTCCTCGTGGTCAATGATGTGACAGTGCCAGACGAAGCCATGCCCTCCGGCGTTAGTGTCAAAGGGATACTTCAGCTCGTTTATGTCCAGACCCGTAGCAAAATCCGTAGGGGCATAACGCACGGCAATGCGCGTCACCTGGCCAGGGTACATGATGACCGTATCTTTCCACCCCGCTTCTTGCGGTAGCGGCGGTTGGACAGCCCCTTGCAGGTAGGGCGTGATGTCCGGGTTGCCGCCCAGGGCGCGCAGGTTGCCGGTGTTGTAGTCCAGCGGCGGGCCGTACCCGCCGATGAATAAGCCGCCGGGAAAGGCCGCGTTGTAGGCCCCGTTGTACTTATTGACGTTAAAGTTCTGCCGGTTCATAAGCTGGAACTGGGTCAGGTGGGTGTGGATGGGATGGGCATCGGCGGTCAGGTTAACGATTTCCCACACCTCGGTATCACCCACCATGGGGAACTCGGAGAAGTACTCGGTGACCCCACCGACTGTGACGCCAACCCGGCATACACGTTCAGGCGGGTAGCGCCCAGCACGTGATCGTGGAACCAGATAGGCGCGGCCTCCTGGCTGTTGGGGTAGCGGTAGATGGCGTAATTACTGGTTGACCCGTCCTCGCTGAAGAAAGCGTGCCCATGGTAAGCGCCATCGCTGGTGAACCAAGCGTCCGGCCCGCCGTCAAGAGTGGGCGGCACCTCGCCGCCGTGCAGGTGGACCACGGCCGGAATCGGGCCGGAGTAGTTGTCCATGCTGTGCCCGGTGCCCAGCGGATCGGCCCAGTGCAAGGTCTGGTCGGTGGAGGTGACCCAGGCGGTTACGTTGCTCCCGCCGGTGTTGCCCAGGTTGTTGACCCACTTGATCTCGGTTGCGGTGCCGCGCTCGTTTACAATCACCGGCCCGATGTAGGTGGTGGCGGTTTGCCCGGCGGCCTTGTAGCCCCACACGTAGGTTCCGTTGTACGCACCCCCGGCCGCCGGGACAAACCCGGTTGGCATCACGGGGGACAGGAACTCGGTCATGGTTAATTCGATCTGGCCCCCTCCGGCGACGATGACGTGCGGACTGGGCAGCGGGTCAACGAACTGCGGGATGGGGCTGCCGGGCAGGGGAAGTCCCTTCATAACGGGCTACTTCCTGGCTCTGCCGGTCAACGCATAAATTTATGTCCACCGTATTATCTCCAATCACGTTGGCCGGTGAGGCCGGGTTAACAAACCCGTAATTAATTACCTGATCCTGGCTGTCGTAGAGGACGGCGGCAATGACCAAATAAGTGCTCAAAGGTGGGCCTGGATTGCGCAGCCGGCCGGCGACACAATGGTTGCCCCCCTCGGCCGCAGTTGTGATGTCCACAAATTCGAAATCTTGGCGGGGAGCCTCTGCTTCTGGCTCGGCCACAGCTTGCAGATCAAAGTCGGCCATATCCATCAGATCCTCAGCGATCAGCTCAAATGGCACTCGTCCTCCCTGGGGAATGGTCGTAATCGGCAATTGGTAAACGGTGGCGCCATAGGGAATCTTTTGGCCGCCGGCGTCATAGTAAGTGCTGGAAATATAGGTTAGATTCTGGCCCGTGCCGGTGTTGTTGATCAGGTCGCCAAAAAAGAGCAACCCCTCTATTCCCAGGTTTTGGGCGAGTGTAACTCGCACGCCACTAAAAATCCAGCCTGGGGCTAGAGGGGTAGCCGTAGGAACGCCGGTAGGGGTCAGAGTTGGAACCGGGGTTGTTGTTGGAGGGCCGGTTGGAGATGCAGTGGCGAGCAGTACGGTTGGCGTAGCCTGAAGATTGGGTGGGGTTGGAGGTTGCTCTCCCGGCTGGACAGAGGGCTGACCAGACTGTGTTGGAGCAACGCTTATGGCTGCCTCCTCCAGTTCGGTTGAGGTATCGTCGGGAATCGCTTCGACGGTTGCTGTGGGAGGGTTGTCAGGCAGAGGGAAGGGAGTAACCGCTGCTGGCGTCTGCAGGGCAGGCGTTGGGGTTAAAGTGGCCAGGGGGGTACGGGTGAGGGTAGGTAAATGGACAATTCGATCCGCGGCTGGCCGGCTGACCGGATCGAAGAAAACGCAAGCTAAGGTGACAACTGCCAGGACACTGCCAAATAAAAAAAGGTGCAGACGCCGGGATATATGTCATTGAGGTTATGGGAGGATTTTAATCTTGAGGTAAACTACGGAGCACAAAAATCGGATGATAGAAGAAGTCTATCATCCTGGAAATTAATGGATAAATTGGGTGAGATTTCGCGCAGTTGTCCCAGTGGTGGTAAGAGCCGGTGGCCCATTATCAGGGATGAATAGTCCCATCTGGCATAATTGCTCCTTTGAGACTTTTGGCCTTACTCAGTTGCTCCTGGGTTACGTTAGCGCCGGTCAAATCGGCCCGGATCAGGTTAGCGTCTTCAAGGTCGGCCCGGCGCATGTCGGCCACTTGCAACCCGGCCCCGCGCAGGGTGGTTTCTACCAAAATGGCGCTGTTCAGGTTGGCATCGGTTAAATTGGCGTTGCGTAAGCTGGCATCAAGCAAATAGGCCCCCATCAATTTTGTGCCCACCAAGCTTGCGCCCAGCAGGTCGGCCCCCTTCAATTTGGCGTTGGTCAGATCGGCCTGGCCGAGGTTAGCCCCGGTCAAGTCGGCGCCTTCCAGGCTGGCTTCACTCAGATTAGCCCCGCTCAGGTTGGCGTAACGCAGATTGGCCTGGCTCAAGTCTATCCCCTTGAGGTCAACATGTTGGAGGTCGGCGCTGCGCAGGTTGGGCGCTTCGCCTCTGGCCCGCGCAGACTGGATCAATTGGATTGCATCTTCTTTATTCACGGTACACCATCCTTAGCTCCAATATTATAGCGTCCTATGCCCAAGCAGAAAAATGAGGCAATCTGATTCAAATAGTTCCAGCCCGGTTGCCGGGACCGCAGACCGAGGATGGGCGACCGCTTGAGTTTTAGCGCACACAGGCGATAGCTTTGCTGAAGGGCTATATTACTCCGGTCCCCGGTCGGCGGTCTGCGGTCGGGTTTAGACCAGCCGCCGGGGGATACTCCCCAGCCACGATTTGTGAAAAAAGGGATTGCCGTTGAGCGTTACTTGTAGCTGGAGGTTCACATGAAAATCTGTGGCCGTACTGCGGAAGGTTCCGCTGGTGCGAATGTGGGTTTCGTACCCATGTTCCTTCAGGTGGTAGACGCACTCGTTGTACAGGCGCGCATGCGCCGGGTCGTGATGGTAGGCGGTCAGCTCCAGCAGTTCCGAGGTAGCCAGAAAAACGCCGTTGGGTAGCTCGGCCGCATCGGCCCCATAAGCTTTAACCGTGACCGCCTGGTTGATGACATCTTCAATAATGTGCCATTGGGGTGCTTCGGAAGCGGCGCTGCCCAGGCTGACCAGTTCTGGCGGCGAGGTTTTGAAGCGGGGCGGCTCCAGCGGCGGCGCATCCTCCGGAACCACCGGTATAATCAAGCGTGAAGGCGTATCTGGCCCGCGATGCAGGTGATTCATGGCCCGATAGGGCGAGGGCCAGATGACCGGCCAATAGGCGCTGGCCAGGCTCAAGCGCAGCCGGTGGCCGGGTAAAAAGCGGTAGCCGGTAGCCCTGAGTTGAATTTTGATTTCATACACTTCGCCGGGCGTGAGAGGTTGGGGATGCTCGTGGCCCTCCCGATGGGTCAAATTGAGGATACCGGCGCTGACCCAGGCCGAAGTTCCATCCGGGGCTACATCGGTGAGCCGGACGACCGCATGCGCCACCGGCGCATCGCAGCTCAGGTATAGGATGGCTTCGGGAAAGCCGATGACATCCAACGCTTCGGTCAGGGGAGGGCTGGTGTAGGTCAGGCTCAGGGCTTCGTCGGGGCGCAAATCGCGGGCCAGGCCGTTGGGTTCGGCCCCGGCCCCCCAACACAACCCGGCCCGCGTTCCCAGGGTAGGGCGGTGGGGGTAGGAGTCGGCGTGAGGCGAGGAGACGGGGAGGCGAGGAGGTGAAAAATCCATCGCGTCATCGTCTCTTCGCCTCTTCGCCTCTTCAATGCGGAAAAGTGTTCCATTGCCCAAATAAAACTCCTGCCGCCGGGTGCGCTCAATGGGGTAAGCCGGTTCGCTGCGCCAGCGCCCGTTCCACACTTTGGGGAAGGCTTCCGGCTCGGTGTATTCGCGTAGAAAGAAGGTTAGGGCCGGCTCATCCATCACGCCGTTGTCAATATCTTTGAGCCAGTAATCAAAAAAGCGCACCATCTCGTGCAGCCAATCGAGGTTAGGGCCGGGGTAGGCGTGGTCAGGCAGAGAGTGAACCCAGTTGCCGATGAGGGCTTTGCGGGGGGTGTTGACGCATTTCTCTTGCATCCGTAAAACGGCGATGGTGTAGCTGTCGGCCCAGCCGCCGATGCTGAAGACGGCGCAGGTGAGGCGCTCGTAGTGGGGGGCCAGCGAGCCGCTGCGCCAGTAAGGGCCGTCGGTTTGCTGCCGCAGCCACTCGATGATCCAGGGTGGGGTTTGTTCCAGCCGGGCGCGCCACTCCTCGGCCCATTTTTCCCGGCGATACTCCGGTTTGGGCGGCATGGCGTTCATCCCCACCATGCCTACGGCATATTGGGCCAACTCGCTGGCGGTAACGCAGCCGCCGATATAATGCACGTCGTCGGTGTAGCGGTCGTCGCTGGCGTATATGGGGACAATAGCTTTGAGGCTGGGCGGCTGCAGCATGGCGACCTGAATCGCAGTGAAGCCGCCGTAACTGATGCCCCACATGCCCACCTTACCATTACACCAGGGTTGCGCCGCCAGCCACTCCACCGCATCATAGCCATCCTGGGTTTCCGCCGGGGTGTACTCATCCAGGGCAATGCCGGGGCTGCTGCCTGTGCCGCGAATATCCAACCGGCAGCCCACATAGCCGCGCTGGGCCAGGTAAGTCATGCGCTGGTGGTCGGCCTGGTAGCGCCAGTCATCCTTGCGGTAGGGGATCATCTCCAGAATGGCCGGGAATTTTTCACCTGCCTCTTGCGGCACGGGCATGAACAGGTTGGCGGATAGTTCCAGCCCGTCGCGCATGGGGATGCGGACATCGTAAAGCACTTTGACTTCATAAAATTCTTGAAGTGACATAACGTATTCCAGGAGTTTGAGAGAACTGAAGGAATTTTCCTTCAGTTCCCTCAGGTTCTCTCAATTCCTTTTTACCTGGGCCGGTACTTCGCCATCACCCGCTGCAACTGGTCGAGCGGCAGAGCGTGGGCGGTGTGACCTTTGTGGCCGGTCATCGTTTCAGCAGCGGTGAGGGCGTTGAGAATCGATTCTTCCACCGCTTCGGCTACGGCTTCAAAAAAGGGGTTGAGATGCTCGTTGGGGATCATCTCCAGGCTGCGTTTGCCGTTGGCGTCGGCGTAGATGTGGTTGCCGGTGGCAAAGCATAAAAAGATGTCGCCGCTGCCGTTGTGGCCGATGCCGCCCACGCGGGCCAGCCCCAGCGTGGCCCGCTGCGCCAGCCGCTTGCACTGCATGGGTAACAGCGGGGCGTCGGTAGCCATGATGATGATGATCGAGCCTCCCTGCGGTGGCTCATCCCAGGGCAGGGGGATTACCTCTGGCCCAATCTCTCTGCCTACCGGCACGCCATCTACCCGGAACATATGCCGGTCGCCGTGGTTGGCCTGCACCAACACCCCAACCACGTAGCGCCCACTTTTGCTTTCAACCAGGCGCGAGGCGCTGCCGATGCCGCCTTTGAAGTCGTGACAAATCATGCCGGTTCCCCCGCCGACATTGCCCTCCTCAATCTGGCCGCTGTGAGCAATGGCAATGGCCTGGTGGACATGCTCTTCGGTTAAATGAAAGGCGTCAATGTCGCTCAGCCAGCCGTCGTAGGTTTCGGCCACCACCGGCAGTTTAAAGCCCCGGCTCTCAAAATTCTCCACATCGTGCCAGATCAGGGCATCGCGCACCACGCCCACCTGGTTGGTATTGGTCAAGCCGATGGGCGAGCCGAGCATGCCGCACTCTTCCAGCCACAGCAGCCCGGTCATCTCGCCGTTGCCGTTAAAGGAGTGAAAGCCGGCAAAGGCGCGGTCATCCCGGATTTCATCCTCGCGGGGAATGATAAGGGTGACGCCGGTGCGGGCCACATAAGGCTCATCGGCAATAACGGTGGTATGGCCCACCAAAACGCCCGGCACATCGGTAATGGCGTTGTACGGGCCGGGGGGCAGGTCGCCAATAATAATGCCTAAATCGCGCAAGCGGGCACGTGCCATAGGTAAACGCTCCTCAAAATAAATGTCGGGTGTCGAGTGCCAGGCGGCGCGTGATGCGGGGCGCGTTTACACACCCCGCATCACGCCTCACCCTTCAGGTATCTAGCGAATTTCAAATCTAGCATGGAGATAGGGTTTTGGTCAAATCAATCCAATTTTTGGGGGACTGAGGTCTGCCTAATGGAAGAGTTGGAAGGCTGGAGGACTGGATACAGAGGTGGTATCCAACCTTCCAACCCTCCAATTTTCCAGGCCATTACCGAATTTGGTTGTCAAAAACCATTAGGGTCTGCTAAAATCTGGGACACACCCTTGCTTTTGTGGTTGCTTGACAGGACTAATTATTTCTGATATAGTGAGCGCAGCCCCGACCTGCATTTATGATAGACAGTGATCCTGTCTGTTGCCCTTCGCCTCGATATTTCTTGTTTACGTTACCGGTTTATCCTGAGCTACCCGGAAAATAATTATTGCCAGGTTCTCCTCAACAAAGAGATAAGAGGTTTTGTGGATTGCCCACCGCCAGGTTTGCTGCACGTAATTGCGGTCTATTCCCCCGGAAATCACCAATCTATACGACACAGCGCCTTACAAGGGCCGTGAGGTGGAGCTGTTGCCATGGATAAGAGCGATATTCTCACCCTCTACGAGTACAACACCTGGGCTAACACCCGCGTGCTGCACGCCGCGGCCCAGGTGAGCGCCGCCCAGTATATCGCCCCGGCCGGACTCAGTCACGGTAGCATACGGGGAGCTTTGGCACACATCCTCGCCGCCGAAATAGTGTGGCGGCTGCGCTGCCAGGAAGGGATTTCGCTGCCGGCCCTGCCGGGAGAGACAGAGTTCCCTACACTGGAGTTGCTGCGTACCCGGTGGGCAGATGAAGAGCAAGCCATGCGGGCTTATCTGGCCGGCCTTACGGATGACGCTCTCAACAGCCCGGTTCACTACACCACCACCAAAGGCGCGCCGCAAGCCACCATTTTATGGCAGGTATTGGCCCACGTCGTCAATCATGGCGCCCAGTTTCGGGGCGAAGCGGCGGTGGCCTTGAGCCGCTACGGTCACTCGCCCGGCGACCTGGATTTGATCTATTTTATCCGGGAGCAAACTCCGCGATGAAACAGGATTACGACTACATCGTTTTAGGTTTGGGTGGGCTGGGTAGCGCGGCCGTTTACTGGCTCTCGCGCCAGGCGGGGGCCGAGGTATTGGGTTTGGAGCAGTTTGAAATCGGCCACGTGCGGGGCGGGTCGCAAGACCACTCCCGCATTATTCGCAAATCTTACCACACCCCGGAATATGTGCGGCTGGCCCAGCAAGCCTATCAAGCCTGGGCGGTTTTGGAAGCAGAGGCGGCGGAGAAATTGATTGTCAAAACCGGCGGCCTTGATTTTGCGCCGCGCAACAGCGCCATCCCCCTGGCCGATTATATGAACAGCATGCAAACCTGCTGTGTGCCGTTTGAATACCTGGATGCGGCCGAGTTGATGCGCCGCTGGCCGCAGCTTCGCCTCACTGATGACATTCACGGCCTGTACCAGCCTGATGGCGGCATCGCCCCGGCAGCCAAATGCAACGCCGCCCACCTGCGGATGGCTCGCGCCAATGGCGCTACATTAATTACCAATACACCAATTACTTCTATCCGACCCGCCCACGGCGAGGTTGAGGTAACCGCCGGGGGTGCAACCTACCGCAGCCATAAGTTGGTCATTACGGCAGGGGCCTGGTCAAACCAGATTTTGGCCTACTTTGGGTTGAAGCTGCCGCTTACCATCACCCAGGAACAGGTTAGCTATTACGCCACCCCTCACCTGGCCGATTTTCAGCCCGACCGCTTTCCGGTGTGGATTTGGATGGATGAACCCTGTTTTTACGGTTTTCCGGTTTATGGCGAAAATGGTCCTAAAGCGGCCCAGGATGTCGGCGGCCAGGAAGTGACGGCCGACACTCGCTCCTTTGAACCGAACCCGGCCAATTTGCAGCGCGTCCACAATTTTCTGGAAAAATATATCCCCACCGCGCTTGGCCCTGTTGTCTATACCAAAACTTGTCTTTACACCATGCCGCCCGACCGTGATTTTGTGCTTGACGCCCTGCCCGGCTGCGACAACTGCTTCATCGCCATTGGGGCCGGGCATGCCTTTAAGTTTGCCTCGCT
>CAZDMM010000273.1:0-8708 GCA_964505845.1 uncultured Caldilineaceae bacterium | reverse complement strand
CCGAGGGCTGGAAGCCCCCGGCTACAGCAGGTGAAAGCCGGTTCAAAACCGGCTCGCAAGGGCATCTTTAGCCTGTTTCAGCGGGCTTCCACCTGCCTACGGTAGCCAGGCGTTTCAACGCTCGATGAACGCTCCCGTCCCTGGTCCCCGGTCAAATATCGGCCACTTACGAATACAACAATATCTTCGCCACCGGCCCCGGCTGGCCCAACAGCCGCTCAAAGCCGGCTTTGCCTTCGCTCAGCGGCATTTTGACCAGCCAGGGGTCAATCTGCACCTGCCCGGCGGCCAGCCAGCGAAAGGCTTCGGCAAAGTCCAACGGGGCGTAGGCAAAGCTGCCCTCGATGCGCACCTCTTTGCGGATAATATCGTTGCCTTGCACATCGCTGTCGGCTTCGTGCAGGCCCACAAAGATGACCCGCCCGCCGCGCATCACGGCGTCAATGCACTGCCGCCGGGTAACGGGCAGCCCCACCGCGTCAACGGCGGCATCCACCCCGTAACCGCCGGTCGCGGCCTGGGTGATGGCGATGACATCGTCCGTGATGGGATTCAACACCCGCAGGCCCACCTGCTCGCCGATGGCCCGCCGGTCGGGGTCGGTATCGGTGGCAAAAACCGTCTCCACCCCAAAAGTTTTGGCGACCTCCGCCACTAGCAGGCCAATCGGCCCCAGGCCGGTGACCAGCAAGGTAGTTCCCGGCGCGCAGCCGGCCAGGCGCACCGCCCGCACCGCACAGCCCACCGGCTCGGCCAGGGCAGCATGCTCCAGGCCCATTGAATCAGGCAGTGGATAGACCAGCGCCGCCGGCGCTTTGACATAATCGGCGTAGCTGCCGGGGCGATGAATACCCAGGATTTCGCGGCTGCGGCATAGGTTGAAGCGCCCGGCCAGGCAGGCCCGGCACCAGCCGCAGTGAATCAGAGGATTGACGGTGGCTCGCTGCCCCACCTTCAACCCGGCTTGATACCGAGTGGCGTTGTCCCCCAGGGCGACAATCTCGCCGGAAAATTCGTGGCCCATCACCAGGGGTGGTTTGCGCAGGCTGTTTTGGCCCAGATAACCGCTCAACTCGGAGCCGCAAATACCGGAGTAGGCCACCTTGATGAGAACTTCATCCGGCCCCGGCTGCGGTTCCGGCATGTCCCGCAGATTCAACTCACGCGGGCCTTCGTAAACTAACGCTTTCATTCACCAACATCCCTTTCTCACCGAATGGAGCGGGGATTAGGGAATTAGGGGATTTTTTCCCATTATTTTTAATCTCCCAATCCCCCATCCCTGCGAAAACTTTTTGGGAAGACTATATTTAACCAAGCTTGAGGTTACTCAACGGCTCGGTGATGCGTTCCGGCTGGCGGCCATACGGCTCGCGCAGGGCCACGCCGGGGGTGGCGCCGGTAGTGTGGCCGTCGTCCACTACCAGTTCGCCATTCACGGCCACATAATGCACCCCCACTGGATAGCTGATGGGGTTCTCGTAGGTGGCCGTATCTTGCAAGGTGTCGGGGTCAAACACCACCAAATCGGCTTTAAAGCCGGGCCGAACGATGCCGCGATCCATGCAGCCAATGCGCCGGGCCGTGGCCGAGGTCATCTTGCGGATGCCCTCTTCCCAACTCAACAGGCCCAAATCCCGCACGTAGTGAGCCAAAAAGCGCACGTGGGTGCCCCAGCCACGCGGGTGAGGCCGGCTGCCCACCAAAATGCCGTCGCTGCCGACCACGTGGGCCGGGTGCTGCAGGATGGCCTGCACATTCTCCTCGTTGCCGATGTGGGCCAAACACGACACGCCCAGGCGGGTGTCAATCAACAAATCTACAAAGAACTGGTAGGGCGACTTGCCGGCCCGCGCCGCCGCGTCGGGCAGGAACATGCCTTCAATCGAGCGGTCGCCCTCGCCGATGACGCCGCCGATTTGCAGCATCTCCCAGCCCATCGGCACCCCGCTAAAGCCATCGGAGCCGGTCACTTCCATTTCGTGGCGCAGCCGGTCGTGAATGTCGGGCGATTTCAGCCGAGCCAGAGTAGCTTCGGAGCCGCCTTCGTGCATCCAGGCCGGCAAAAAGGCGTGCAGATAGGTATTCCCGGCCAGGTAAGGGTAGGTATCCAGCGTAATTTCCACCCCCTCGGCGCGGGCCTTGTCAATGGCAGCCAACAACTCCGGGGCGCGGCCTTTGTTGTAGCTGTACCCCAGGTGGCAGTGGGTCAGGTGAACCGGGACGCCGGCCCGCCGGCCAATTTCAATAGAGTCGTAATAAGCCTGGAGCGCCTGCGTGCCGTAGTTGCGATGGTGTGGGCAGTAAAAACCGTTGTAGGGGCGCAGCGGCTTGCACAGCTCCACCACCTCGTCGTCGGTGGCAAACATGGCCGGGGCGTAGGTGAGGCCGGTCGAGAGGCCAATCGCCCCCTCGCGCATGCTCTGGTCAATGAGCCGCTGCATCTGGCCCAGTTCTTCCGCTGCGGGGACACGGTTGTCCATGCCCATGACCGCCATCCGCACCGTGCCGTGCGAGACGTGCGTGGCCACATTGACCGCCACCCGCTTTTCAAAGCGATCCAGGTAAGTGGTGATAGTACTCCAATCCCACTCCACCTCACCCCGGCCATTCCAGCCGGCCAGTTGTTCCTGCAACATGGCTGCCGTCTGGGGAGTGACCGGGGCCAGGCCCAGGCCGTCGTGCCCCACCACCTCGGTGGTGACGCCCTGTCGAGTTTTGCACTCGTGCAAGCGCGTGACCAGCGGCTGCAAGTCGGAGTGGGTGTGCATGTCAATAAAGCCGGGGCTGACCACCCGGCCGGCCGCATTGATGACTCGCCGGGCGGCCGCGCCGGCCAAAGGCCCGATGGCTACAATCCGGTCGCCCTGCACCGCCACATCAGCCCAATACCAGGGCGTGCCGGTTCCGTCAATCAGCCGAGCGCCGGTGATGAGTAAGTCGTACATAATGCTCTCCTAGTATATTCAGTAGTCAGAGTGCAGTAGTCAGAAAAAATCTGACTACTGACATCTGGCTACTCACTACTGCTTCACTCTTTCTTCCCCCGTGCGGCGATGGGCCAGCGATCCACCACCTCATCGCCTCGCAGCAGGGTTAGCTCATCAAACAGGTTGACCACCGGGCAGATGTGGTTGGGGATGATTTCGACCCGCTGGCCGATACCTACGGGGTCATCCGGCGGAATCGTGACCCAGCCGTGCTCCTCGCTGAGTTTTTCAATGGTCCAATCGGGGTGGCCGACCACGTAGCCGTAACCAGGCACGGGGGGACGGATGATGGTCATGTCGGAGGTGAGGGTTTTGCTGCCGGCGTCGAGCAGCAGCCGGTCGCGGGCCGGGCGGGTGACGACCGTAGCCAGCACCCTGGCGGCGCACTGCTCCCAGGCGGCCACACCGTGATGGACGCCGGAACGGTCATAAAAAACATAGGTGCCAGGGCGCGTTTCGGTGACGCCGGGCACGGCGGCGGTGATTTTGGCCGCCACCGTCAGCCCCACCGAAACCGTCTCCACCTCCAAACCGGCCGCCCGCATCATCTCGGCGGTGCGCACCATCGCTTCACCGGCGGCCAGGCTGGTCGCTCGCATCTGCTCTTGGCTCTCGGCCATGATGGCCTGGCCTTCGTGGGTCAAAATTCCGGCCAGGTGGAGTCCCCGCAGGCGGGCCACCCGGAGGGCCAGTTCTACGGCGGCCTCCCCGGACGGCACGCCGGTGCGATGCATGCCGGTGTCTACATCAATCAGCACCGGCAGTTCTCGCCCAAACTCCACCGCCGCTTTCGACAAGCTCTCGGCAATGTCCGGGTGGTCAAGCACGGTGGTAATATGGGCGCGTTCCAGCAGCTTAAAAAGGCGGCGCTGTTTGATGGGGCCGACCAGCGGGTAAGCGATGAGCAAATCGGTCAGCCCGGCCTCGGCAAAGACCTCGGCTTCGCTTAGTTTGGCTACGGTCAGTCCGACCGCCCCGGCTACCACCTGCATACGACCGATTTGGGGGGTTTTGTGAGTTTTGGCGTGCGGGCGCAGCTTAACGCCCGTCCTGGCCGCAAAGTCAGCCATATCGGCAATGTTAGCCTCAAGCTGGGCTAAATCTACAATCAGATGGGGGGTGTCTAGCTCATCTTTGAGCATCGGTGACTCCTTGAAAAAAAGTGTCAAGTGTCAGGTGTCAAGTGTCGGGTGTCAAGTGTCAGGTGTCAAGTAAAGATTACTACGCAACACGCAACACGTTTTAGTGCGTATTGCGTGTTGCGTATTGCGTAAGGCATTCTTTAAAAACTCAGCTCTTTCACGGTCGTACCAGCAAACCACCGTCAACGGCCAGGTGAGCGCCGGTGACAAAAGAGGACTCATCGGACGCAAAAAAAACGGCGCAAGCGGCCACTTCTTCTACCGTGCCGATGCGTCCCATCGGGTGGTGAGCCAACACTTCGGCCCAGGCGGCCTCAGGGTCATCTTTTTGACCTAAATATTGTTCCAATTGATAGGTGCGGATAAAGCCAGGACAAACGGCGTTGACGCGAATATTCTCGGCGGCGTAGTCAAGCGCCATCTGGCGGGTCAGCATCAGCAAGCCGCCCTTGGAGGTGCAGTAAGCGGCATCGGCGGCAAAGCCGACAAAACTGGCTACCGAGGCGATATTGATAATGCTGCCGCCGCCGCTGCGGCGCATGGCCGGGACGGCAAATTTGCAGCAGTGAAAGGCCCCATCCAGGTTGATAGCCATCATATTGCGCCACTCGGCTTCGGTGGTGTCTTCTACGGTACGGAGCAGGCCGACGGCGGCATTGTTGCACAGCACATCCAGGCGGCCCCAGCGGGCAACGGTTTCTTCAATCAAACGCTGGGCTTCGGCCATGCGGGCGATATCGGTTTGGAGGTAGATGGCTTCGCCACCAGTCTGATTGATGGCTGTAACCACCGCTTCCCCTTCAGCCGCGGAACTGGCCCGGCTGCAAATTGCCACGCGAGCGCCTTCACGGGCAAAGGCTTCGGCAATGGCCCGGCCAATGCCTTTGCTGCCGCCCGTGACAATCGCCACTTTATTTTTCAGACGCGCCATGCCGGTTCCCCCTCAGTACGGTCAAGGTATGGTCTGTAAACTTGTCAGTCAGAAATCTTATTCAATTTTAGCTTGATAGGTAGAAGTTGGGTGGGAGGAGATGAAGTTTTAACGTTATAATCAGGGCCGTAATATAATACAGTCCCTATGAACTGTCAATTCTGTATGCAAATTTAATTATCAAAGCGTACAGAATAGCTCTATTCATTATGTTGGCGCTTTTGGAATTGGGACGCGGATCGAGTGGATCGAACAGATAAAACTTTAAAAATCTATGCGATCCGCGAAATCCGTGTCCAATCAAAAAACTGAAGACAGCACTCCATTTTTACCCCGGCTAAATTCTGGTACAATAGGATTAGCTTAACTTCAAGGATGAGCGTGTGACATTACCGCAATACCCTCGACCCCTTGCTGACACCGGGCGTGGGGTGCATTGGTCGCCGGCGCCGGCCCAATGGGGCCAGGAGAATTGGGGCTTTTGGCGCGACTTTTTGGTAGCGGCCAACATCAAATGGGTCAAAGTGATGGATGATGGCGGCGGATCGGCCAGGGGACTCATTGCTCGCCTGGCCAGCCTGGGCATTATGCCGGTGGTGCGCTTTTACCGCCAGCCCAGCTACCCCGGCTTTTTGACCGCCCGCGAAACCGACTACGCCCGCGCCCTGTATGAAAAGTACGGGGTGGTCTATTTTGAAACCCGCAATGAGCCAGATTTGGCCCTGGAGTGGGGCGGGCAGCGGCCCGCTAACTGGCTGGAGCAGGTCATCAGCTATTACCTGGATGACCGGGATAAATTGGCCAAGGTAGGCGTCTACACTTTGTTTCCGGCCTTTGGCCCCGGCGGCGAAGGCAACCCCTTTGAGATCATCGTCAAGCGCGGGCGTAAGGATGTTTTTGAAAGCATGCTGGTGGCGCTGCACAATTACTGCCTGGGCCGCCCATTGAGCTACCCCAATGATGGCATTGCCGACCTGGGCCAGCCTCTCTCCTACAATGAGTGGCTGGCGGCGGGCGACGGGCGCCCTGACCTGGCGCTCAACGTAGTGTGGGATCGCTGGACGCACACCCGCGTCTCCGAGGCGCGGCGGCAGTTAGCCAAACCTCAGCTTACCATTTATGATGATTGGACCTGCTTCCGCGCTTTTGAGCGCATGGACAAGCTGGTGCGCGACGCCTGCGGCCATTCGGTGGGGATGATGATGACCGAGGGCGGCTACAACGTGCTGCAACGGGCCGGCGCCACCGGCGGTGATGACCCGCGCTATCCCAAGCCCACCCCGCAGCGCACCTCTGAACTAAGCATGGCCATGTTCAACTATCCGTTGCCGGATTACATGCTGGCCCTCATGCCCTGGATTGTGGGCGTGGCGCAGTTTGGGGTGCAGTCGCCGGGCTTTGAGCACCAGGGGCCGTGGTTTACCAACATTTACGACCGGGAGTGGGGACTGCGGGGCCAATTACCGCTGGTGGATATGCTTAAAGCTGATCCGGGCCGGGTGCGGGTGCATGGGCCGCTGCCGGCGGCGCTGGCTCGCTTTGCCGGGGCGCAGCAATTTGAGGACCGGCGCCTTGACGAGCGGCTGAAGTTTTTGGAGCCGCCGGTTTTGCTGGAACCCTATCAAGGCAGCGGCGACTACTGGAAATTGGTGGATGTCCAATTTAAGGAGAAGGGCAACGGTTATATTTACGTCAGGGCTGAGGATGCCCACGGCGCGCCGCTGGAAGGCATTACTTTTGCGGCTTATACCAAAACCAACGAGGCCAGAACCGCCGCCACCAAAGGCAAGGCTGACCAGTATTGGGGCAACTTGCCGATGTTTGGCGCGCCGCTGGGCGCGTTCCGGGTCGGCATCTCCAATCAACCCTCCGATGTTTTGAGCGGAGTGGGCAACGGTAGCGAGGCCGGTTTTCGGCAGGTGGATTACTTGCTAACTTTCAGAAAAGTGGAAAGGCAGAGCCAGGCAATGTTGAATGTACCGCAGTGGCGGCAAACTATGTTGAGTGCTTATGCCCAATCGGGCGAAGTTTACAACAATACCAATGCTTCGGAGATCAGTATCAAAAAAGCCACGGCGGAGGGTCAAGAACAATGGCTGTGGCGGGTGATTGGCATACGCTTGTTGACGGCGGCGGAGAGCGGTTCTAACCAATACCTGTATGTAGATTTGGTGGACAAAACCGGCCAGCCGGTGCGCGGGGCGACGCCCCTGGTCGGTTGGACCTGGGAAGGACGCCGCCCCAGCGAACCGGCTCCGCCCATTCGCCCCGACAAACCGGCCGGCGAGGCGGCCTGCAATATTGCCCTGAACCAGGGCTTAAAAATCTCGGCCTGGGTTCAGGATGGGGCTATCCCTTCGGATACGGCCCTTAATTTTCAGGCCGCTCCGCCGCGCACCACCGCCAGTGGGGGAGCGGTCAACCCGTCGCGCTCTTTTTATGTGCTGTTCCAAAAGCAAAGCGTGGCCGCCGCTCCGCAGCCGCAGCCGCCAGCGGCAGGCATAGAAATTTTCAAAAAGTATCGCATCTCTTTTGTGTTTGATGAAGAGAAGCTGACGATTGAGGATGTCAAGATTACCAAGCTGTGATAAAGGCGAGGGTCAGCCCAAAAAGATCTGCTAACGCGCGGCCAGGCCGCTGGGCCCCATTTTGTCCCAGGCCGGCCAGATGATTTCAAGTTCAAGCTCGCCCTCATCCTCTTCGGTTCCCAATTCAATGAACAGGTGAACCTGATCCGGCAGCGTGATGGCGTGGTCGCCCAGCTTAAAGCTCATCGCCTCAATTTTATCGGCCAGGTCGCGCAGGCGGTCGGCGGCGGCGGCGCGAGTGGTGATGTGATTTTCCTGAAACAGAATTAACTCTTTAGTCATGCTTATTCCTCCTCCTCATCTTCCTCAGTTTCATCATCTTCCTCATAGAAGCGCACCGGCCAGGCTAGCTCGACTTCGATTTCAAAGCTGACGTCATCATCCTCGTGCTGCTCTTCAAACTCTATGGTTAAGTAGACGCTGTCGGGGATAGGAATCACCTCCTCATCAATCGTCACCGCGCCGGCTACGAGTTGATCGGCCAGGCTGCGGAGTCGCTGCGCCACTTTGGCCGGTTGGATGGTTCGCTCCAGTTCAAGTTCCAATTCTTCAGCCATACTATGCTCCTTTCAAAGCTTAAGCGAATTAAAGAATACCTGACTTTAAATATCACGCCGAAGTTAAAGGCAGATAAGAAAAAGATTAATAGAGGGTAAGAATATGGCCGGGTTTTGATGCCTGGCCCGTTCATTTTTGGAGAGCCTCTCAGCCGGCTATTCTCGCACAATCAGCGGCAAATAAATGGGGGCTGTAGGCGGCACGGGTGGGGCCTCATAGGTAACAAATAGTTCGACAAGTTCATCTGTTTCCTGCTCGGCGTAGTAAAATACCTGGCTGCTATCGGGGCTAAAAACAAAATAGCCAAAGGCTTCACCGCCGCTGACCAGAGGCCCATTAACCTTAACCGGCGTAACGCCTCCGGCCAGGGTTACACTGTACAATTCACGCACCGCCTCAGTGTCCTGGTCGCCGAGATAAACCACCCGGCTGCTATCGGGGGTGATGGCAAAAAGGGAGATGTCGCCACTGCTCACCAGCGGTCCGTGGAGTTTGACCG
>CAZDMM010000272.1:0-8779 GCA_964505845.1 uncultured Caldilineaceae bacterium | reverse complement strand
TAAATAAATAAAAACCCCCGGTTTGATCTATCTGATCAAGCCAGGGGTTAAAGTTGTTACTTTGTCGCTTCGCGGGCTACGTGGCGATTTGGCTATGTCTCCGCGACGATGGCCGCTAAGCTCAGCTTATCGGCGATGGCTACCCACTGCCGCCCGGTACGGATGAGGCCCTCTTTTTGGAACTGGCTCATCACCCGGCTGGCGGTCTCGACGGTGGTTCCGGTCATCTCTGCCAACTCTTGCCGCGACAGGGGCATTTGGATGAGCAGTCCCTCCGGCCGAGGTTCGCCCAGTTTCTCGGCCAGCTTGAGCAAGGCCGCAGCAATACGGCGCTGAGCTGGCGAACCATCTCGTTGGTTGCTTTCAGCCGCCGGGCCACCGTCTCAGGGCGGTCACCGTGACCGAGTAGCCATGTTCATGGAATAATTGATTGACCTCCGCCACTGCCTCGCCGGATAGGTTAGCGAAGAAAGGCGCCCGGCTCAAGATGTCTAGCCGGGTGTGGATGGTACACATCTGCGGCTCAATGTCTTCCAACTTTAAGGGAGTGCTGCGACGAGTAGTCATTGGATATACTTCTTCTCCAGCCGATCTTACCACGTCTCGGCTGAAAATACCAGCTTTCCCGCCGCACGTGGCGAGGAGGTTGAAACGCTCATTCTAAAACCAGGAGCGAATGCGAGAGAAGAGGGACACTGGTTGCGATTCAATCTCCTCCATCTGCGCGATGAATAGCTCATCAGCGTTGTACAACTCGGTCAGACAAGAATTTTCAGCGCGCCTGCCCACGTTCAAAAAGGCCGCAGTTCTGGCGGGATGGTTTGCCAATCCTTGAGAAAGCGCTCCAGGCCGGCATCCGTGAGGGGGTGTTTGACGATCTGCACGAGCACGCTAAAGGGCATGGTCGCAATGTCGGCCCCGGCCAATGCCGCTTCGATGACGTGCAAGGGATGGCGAATACTGGCGGCCAGCACTTCCGTCGTGAAGCCGTAATTTCGCTTGATTTGAGTGAGTTGCTTGACCACCTCCAGCCCATTCTGCCCCGTATCGTCCAGCCGGCCGACAAAAGGGCTGACATAGGTAGCGCCGGCTTTCATCGCCAGCAGCCCCTGGGTGGCGTTGAAGACCAGGGTGACGTTGGTGGGAATGCCCGCTTTCGTACACTGCCAGACCGCTTTTATCCCCTCTGGGGTGCAGGGGATTTTAGCAATCACGTTTGGCGCCCACGAAGTCACCAACCTGGCCTCGCGGACCATCGCCTCAGCCTCCAAACTCACCGTTTCGGCGCTGACCGTAGCTCGTTCGCCGATAATCTCGCTGATCGCCAGAATATTTTCTTGAAAAGCTCGTCCTGCTTTGGCAGCCAGGGTGGGGTTCGTGGTCACGCCATCTAAAATCCCGCATGAGGCCGCCGTTCGAATTTCATCCAATACCGCCGTATCTAAAAAAATTTTCATCAGGTTTCCTCTTGATAACTACTGCTCTTCGCGCAGTTCATGCCCTCAGATATTACGCTGGCAGCCTTCCTTTTAAGTTTTCCGGCCCAAATGGGCCAGGTTGGGCAATCAGTTCCCGGGCCGCCTCGACCTGTTCCCACACATTCCACAGCAGCACCCCGCGAACCCGGCCCTCCCGTAAATAGTACACGACGCCTTTCCGGTACGGCTCCTGCCAATCCGCCACCGTCTCCAGGCGAGAGTCCAGCTCACCGACGGCTTCATAACCTAACTCAAACAGATCCGAGTAAAAGAAGGGGAGGTGATGGTAGGCCACCGGCTCACCCGCCATCGCCTGGCCGGCCAGCCTGCCCATGGTGTTGGCATTGTCCTCGTGTTCCACCCGCAGGCGTGTCCCCAGGGAGGGGTTATAGAAGGAAGCCACATCGCCAGCCCCGTAGATATCGGGCTGGCTCGTCCGCAGAGATGGATCCACTAAAATGCCGTTATCCACCTCCAGCCCGGCCGACTTAGCCAGTTCGATATTCGGCTGGATGCCGATGCCGGCCACAATCCCATCGGCCACGATGACCCGGTCACGGCTGTTGGGGTCATCACGAATCTTTAGCACCCAGCGCCCGCCAGACTTTTCTAGGCCGGTTGCCGCAGCTCCGGCCACGATCTCGACCCCTTTTTGACGATAAAAATCGTTCAGAAACTGAACCAGATCGGGTGGGAAGAGGCGCTGCCCCAGGCCGGTTTCCGGAAAGACCATCGTCACGTCCTTGCCATTCATCGCCAGGGCCGCGGCAATCTCCGAGCCAATGAAGCCGCCGCCAATCACGAGGAAATGCCGGCCTTGTTCGGTCAGCCTGTGCAGGCGGTGATAGTCAGCGAGGGTTCGATAGTAGATGATCTCATCACCGCCAAAGGGGAGGCGGTGCGGCGTGCCCCCGGTCGCCAGGAGCAGTTTTTCATAGGTATACTCGGTCCCCTGGTGGTCGGTTACACATTTGTTGGTCGGGTCCAGGCTCTGGACCGTTCGCCCCAGGTGCAGGGTCACACCCTCCTTGACCGGCGTCCCGCGCCAGATCTTTTCAAACGGTTTTCCCTGCCACAATCCCTTGGTCAGGGGTGGGCGATTATAGGGCGGCTCGGCTTCGGCCCCGATCAGTCCGATGGCCCCCGCCGGGTCTACCTGGCGAATGCCCTCTATCGCTGCATCGGCAGTCATCCCACCCCCAATGATAAGATATTTATAGTGCCACATAGTTGTCTCCTACAATAAGTCTGAACGAATACTAAAGCTAAGCGGAAGGATCATCCGTAGGGTAGACATCCCCTGGTCGGAAGTTGAAAATCGTTATTGAAGGGCGGTCTTCCGCCTGATCTGGATCAAAGACCGCCCTTCCTTACCCTCAAGGCGCGATCACGATGACTTTGCCTTTCATATTGTGAGCATGGTAGGTACAGATATACGCATACTCCCCAGGTTGGTCGAAGGTAAGGCTCCCTGCTTCCCCCGGCTTCATGGTCAAAAGGGGAAAGTCCTCTTGAGGGAAGAGCACCGAGTGGGTGAAGTTATCTGAGTTATGCCAGGTGATGGTTGTTCCAGCGCGGACCCGGATAACGGTCGGGTCAAAACGATAACTCGGCGGCATCTCCACTCGTGTAGTTTCGACCGCCGCTGCGGCTTGACCAGGCTGGCTAGCGCAGCCAATCAGGGCGGCGGCCAGCAGCAACATCAGGATGAGTAGAAGTGAGCGTATGGGAGTCATCCCTGCACCTCAAGTGTGCCAGCCTGGCGTGCGCCGAGCACCGTCTGGCCTGCAGCAACGAAGATCAGTCCAAAGCCGACCAGGTCCAGCACTTCGGCAATGGTGTGAGCAAATAGAAAGACCGTCCAATCAAGATGATAGGTCATGTAGATGATCTCCGCTACCGCATAGAGGCTGAAACCCCAGCCAAAGAGTCTTGCTTCCGCGTTGAAGGAACGGTAGGCGAACATCGCTCCGGCCAAAAAGGCGACCAGATGCACCAGCAGAAAGACGGCTGGTGGGAACATATTGATGAATGATCCGAATGGCATAGTTACTATCTCCTTTCAGTATGACGTACCCATGCCGCACCGCTTTTATACGGCCTGATTTATGGTATAATAAGGATACGGCTGAGTTAACCTTTTTATAGATGGGTTTTGGCTCTCCGTCAGGCGTGATGGTGTGGCGAGCACGATCACGCCTCTTTATTTTACGCTCTCATCGCTCGATAGGGCGCCTCCTTTCTGTTTGGAGGCTTCGCTTACGCTCAGCCCGCGCAGACGACTTCCCAGTAAAGACACCGAGCATGGTCAACACCATGCCAACCAGGGTCACCAGGTGAGCCAGGAAGCCATCCGCACCCAGATAACTGTCCATGGTCTCGATCCAGGCCAGTGGAGCCGTGTGATAGAGCACGTCCAGCAAGCTCCCAATAGCGAAAACGGGTAGCCCAAATTGCATCAGACCAGGTAATCCGGCACATTCCCTGAGTAGACGCCTCAGCATCGCTCTCTACCTCCTAATCGGTCCCTGGGTCTCGTTGGCGATCCAGGAGCCGAACCATATACTCCAGCCAGCCCTCATTGCGCTCCCCAGGGCCGGCTGAAACTAACACGGAGCGGGTCTCCGGTTTTAACAACTGCTCCAATTGGCCACCGAGATCGGTCAGCACTGCCGCCAGCGCCAGGCTATGCCGGATGTACCAGGTAGCCAGGTTCACCAGTAACCCCTGGCGCGTGCGGACGGCTAAGGCTTCCTCACCTGAGCCAATCTCACCGGCCAGCACCTCGGCCCCATCTGGCACAACCACCAGCCACCGCCTGGACTGCTCCGGAGCAACCTTATAGCGATAGATCTGGCCCCGGCAGCCGCCACATTCCTCGGGGCAGGCCGCCAGACAAAGAGTGGTTATCTCCACCCCCCGTGCTTCGGCCTGGGCCAGGGGTTCGGCCAGCTCTAAAGCCTCCTGAGGCCAAATTGCCAGGAGAACCCGTTCCCGAGCGGCGCTAAAAAGGGCGCGGGCGTGTTCTAATAATGCCGGATACCCTCGTGTATTGCCCACATACTCGTACTCAGCCGGACTGCTGATCTCGTTTAATGCCTGTTGGGCAGCGTCCAGGGTTTCCTGAAATTGACGGCGCAGCCTGTGCATGAGTTCTTCAGCCGGCAGGGGGACATACTGGACGCCTCCGGGAACGTCAAGACGGATGATCGCGCCCCGCTCCTCCAACTTTTGTAACACACCATAGATATTGGCCCGGGGCAGGCCCGATAATTTAGCCAGCTCGTAACCGTTCAGCGGGCTGCGCTGAAGCAGGACGGTATAGGCCCGCGCCTCATATTCCGAGAAGCCAAGTTGCTGCAGAGGGATGATAGGATAACTCATAATTTCTCCAAGAACGTAGTTGTTATCACAACTACTATTATACCTAAAAAGAGAATTTTGTCAAGAGGCGGGGGAAGCAGCAATTTTAAATTGTGGGGGGTGAGAAAGACAGCTCGTTACCTATTGACCATCAGAATAGCCCTGTTTAAGGGAACAGGCCGCGCTGCTGAATGGCCTCGGCGACCCGGTGCACAGCCAGCCGATAAGCCGCTGCCCGCAAATCAAGTTTCCACTCGTAGGCCAAGGACCAGACTTTGTTGAAAGCCTGCCCCATCATTTTAGCCAGTTGGCTGCGCACCTCGGTCACATCCCAGAAGAACCCTTGCCGCCCCTGCACCCACTCCAAGTAGGAACAGATGACCCCCCCGGCATTGGCCAGGATATCTGGAACGATGGGAATAGCCCGCTCCTGGAGAATGGCCTCGGCTTCGAGGGTCGTCGGTCCATTCACACCCTCCACGATCAAGCCGGCCCGAATAAGAGGGGCATTCATGGCGGTAAGCTGATTTTCAATCGCCGCCGGGATCAGCACGTCCACGTCGAGTGTGAGCAGTTCGGCGTTGGTGATCGAGTCGGCCTGGCCATCGGCGCTGCATTCAGAGAGCGGCAGGCCAGGATTATGGTGGACGTATTCAGTCAAGGCGGGCAAATCAAGGCCGCACGGGTTGTAAAGACCACCACTCACATCGCTGACGGCTACGAGCTTACAACCATACTCCTGGGCTAAGATGTTAGCGACAGCCGAGCCAACCTTGCCAAAGCCCTGCACGGCTACCCGGACTGCCCTGGGGTCGCACCCCTGCCGGCCCAGCATCTCGACGGCAGCGATGGCAATACCGCGCCCCGTCGCCTCGCTTCGTCCTGGGGAGCCGCCCAGGGAAATTGGTTTGCCGGTCGCAATCTCCGGCATGGCCTGATCCTGAAGCATTGAAATCGTGTCCATAATCCAGGTCATCGTTTGTTCATTGGTATTAATATCGGGTGCCAGGATATCCCGCTTGCCGCCCAGGATCGGCAGGATCATGGCCGCGTAGCGCCGGGTCAGCCGCCTTAATTCACTCTCAGACAGGCTAGCCGGTTCGACCACGACTCCCCCTTTGGCTCCACCGAAGGGTAAATTAGCGACGGCGCATTTGAGTGTCATCAGCATGGCCAGGGCGCGCACCTCTTCCAGGTTGATACTTGGGTGGAAGCGCAGGCCACCCTTGCACGGTCCCCGCGCCGAGGAGTGTTGCACTCGATAACCGGTATAAACGGAGATGGTCTCATCATCGCGGATAATCGGCAACGCCACCGTCAGTTCGCGCTCCGGCTGCCGGAGGATGGCGCGCAGGCCATCGTCGAGGGCGAGCTGGTCACAAGCCCGATCAAGGTGAGCGAAAATCGTGGTTAATAAGCTACCTTCGACAACCGTGCTTGGGGTAGTTACCCAAGCAGGCGCTTGGACCATTAATGTCATACCATGATCCTATTGGGAGATAATTTCGTTATCCGACTAACACCCTTTCCATGCATGAGTCCACCTTTTTCAAGAGGTTCAATGCCAGTCCAGGGCTGGCGCGAGCAGGCTTAGCGCAGCATGCGCCGCCAAGGGTAACTGAATTGCCGGCTCGATGTCCTCCAACACGGCTAAGACGGGTGTTACGATTGAAGCATACAAGTCCTCTCTAGCCAGGCTGCGCAGCACGTGGTGCGCACCCTCCCGCAGCCGGACCGAATCTGAATGTTGCTTCAATGCTTCCAACAAAGGAACCAACCCTGCCTGCCCCACGGTAACTAAACCTTCGGCTGCCAGCCAGCGAACTCCGGAATTATCGTCATCCAAAGCTTTCACCAGCGCCGATGCCGCCATTGGGTCACCGATTTGGCTCAAAGCCTTGGCGGCCTCCCAGCGGAGACGATCTTGGGGATCGGTCAGGATTTGGATTAAGGAGGGTACGGCTGCGGTTCCTATCTTCACCAGAGCCTTACGGGCGTGGGAGCGGGTCAAGCCATCGTCATTATTCAACATGGCGATTAGGGAGGCAATAGGGTTTAAGCTGGCAACAAGGTATTGCGTCTTTTTCATTTTTCTTTGACCTGTTTAGCCTAACCTTTAAACAATTATGACGTCTTCATTCCTTCGGCCCAGCCGACCGAATCCTCGGGCTGGTAGCCCATGCCTTCAACCCAACCTTCGGAATGACCCACCCTATGTCCCATTCCTTCGGCCCAGCCCTCTGAATCAAACTTCCGTTTCTCCGTCATCCCCTGGGCCCAGCCGAGCCAGCCGACTTGAGCCACTTTTTCCTTGACTCGGTCAAAACTTTCCTTCAGGGCAATCAGAGCCTTTTCGACGCCGCTCCTTAGGTCCTCCCATTGGTCACCGCTGGCCTGCTGCAAGGTTTGCAATTTTTGTGCTACTTCAGCCTGTCTGGCAGCTAACTTGTTGAATTGCTCCTGATGCGCGGCTGTGGCTTCGGCCTGAACTGCGAGAGCCTCAGCCTTCAACTGTTCAATTCTATCTCTCCAGACCTTAAGTTCGGTCTCGATTTTGTCTTGAAAAGATCCCTTCACTATCATCGCCGTTCTCCTTTATTACAATCGTTTGAAGCCCTCCCACACCCTTATCGTATCATATAAGCAATGAAAAACGCATAGAATCAGACCGCAAAACCATGAAAATAGCATGAAAAACCACAGCTAAATCACCGCGGCCTTTTCGCCTCTGCTTCTTTACGGTTAAATGGGACAGGTTTTATGAAGCAGTTTCCTCGCTGAATTCACGCACCTGATGGGCCACCTCAAAGCCGCCCATCTCGCCGGCCAGGATTTGCACAACCGGAACATCTTTAGTGGAAAAGGCTGTTGGGAGTATAATGTACTCAAGGATAAGTACTTCAAATCGATGGCTGCTGGCCTACAACGGGACAGCCATCAGGCTGAACAGAGAAGATTATTAATCACCCCATAAAGAGCTGGCTTGACATATTCTCTCACAGGTATGGAGGGTCATAATCATGAGTAGTACCAAGCGTTGGTTAGCTGTCATAGGTGGGGGGACGCTTATCCTCTACGGTCTGACCCGTCCTTCTTTAAAGGGGGTTGCTTTTATTTGCTGGGGTGGCTACCTAGTGTATCGTGGTTGGGTTGGGCAGCGTGCCTTAGACAACGGTGAGCAGACCCCACTTGAAGTCAAACCCAGGGTCCACTTCGAACAGGTCCATCAAAGATTTCCAGACCGCACGATTGACCCAGCAGACATTGTAGATGTGGCAGCTTGGGAGTCGTTTCCAGCCAGTGATCCCCCAGCCTGGACGTCTGCAGGGTAGGAAACATGGGATTTTCAAGGTTATTCAACTTGATAAGATATGTCGGTCACCACAATTCCCCGTTTAAACGAGATGGCCAGGCGCAACAACATTGCGGCCTGGGTATGGAGCAGGTTGTGCCACCATAAGTAGTAATAGTTAGATATGCAAAAATTATCAAACTCAAGACCGATCATATCAATAGGCTCATGGGCGATTCAAGCAATCGGTGCAGCTCCTGAAGATACTGGGCAGCTACAGCCCCATCGGCGATGCGGTGGTCAACACTGAGGGTTAAACTCATCATCTCGCCTACGGTTAACTGACCTTCGCGCACTACCGGCATCTGGCGCACGGCTCCAACCGACAGCGAAGCCGCCAGCGGGGCCGGGATGATCGAAGTAAAGGCAGCCACCTGGTACATGCCCAGGTTAGATACCTGGAACGTCGCGCCTTCCAACTCTGGCTGCTTGAGTTTGCCCTCGCGGGCGCGGCCGGCCAGTTCCTTGATCTCGGCAGCCACCGCGCCCAGCGCCTTCTTGTCGGCGTCACGCACCACCGGCGCAACCAACCCATCTTCCAGAGCTACGGCAATGCTGACATTGATCTGCTGGTGTCGCAGGATCG
>CAZDMM010000271.1:0-8795 GCA_964505845.1 uncultured Caldilineaceae bacterium | reverse complement strand
CAATAATAATAAATTTTCCGTCCACCTCAAGTGTATAGGTGACTTTTTGTTCAACCATTGTTTCTGACCAAGTTTCAGAGGGCATCTTAGGTTTTCCTCACTTTAAAGTCAAACCAGAAGTTAGGGTCTGGCTCATACAGAGTGATAATTTTTAACAAAGGGCGACTCGGATAGCTGCACTGGATATGCAAAGGTCTATGAGCTATCGTGAAGCCAAATATTAAGCAACTCGGGCCATACTTATCAGCAGGATAATCCTCAATGACTTCTCCGGCCGCTACGGCCTCACGGAGTTCCCTCACGCTAATATGGCGCAAGATACTCTGATCAACTGCATGCTGCGAAAACTCAAACTGATTTTGGCTAATTTTTTGACGAATTTCTTCAATCATTGCCGATTAAAATTATACGTTTTTTGCTAAGGGGAGAAAAATCTTATGGTGTTGTATAAGCGCGACTCAAACCTCAATCTTCTTTGAAATGATTGAATTGAGCCGGATTGATTTTCTTCAGGTGAGCCACATCTGCGCCGAGAATTTATCATAGACCGGCCGGAAATAATCGTAACAGAAGGCGTCGAAATCGGTATCGGACAAAGCCTTTTCGAGCAGTCGGCGTATGGCCGCTGAGTCTGGCCGTCCGCGCCGAGCATATTCCGGTTCGATCCCATTGAGAAGCTGTTTGACGCTGACCCGCTCTCACAAGCCAGGATGAAGTATCCTAAGATTGGTCAGGAGGCCAATTTCTGGCGGTAATACGACTAATTGGTTGTATCTAAGAGCGTGTTTCTTAAAAAAGAAACCGGGTTTTTGAGAACTATTCGACCATACTTTGGGCAAAGAGACAGCCATTTTAAGGCTTAAAAACCCGGTTTCTGCGCCTAAAAATGTCCCAAAGCCATTTAAGAAACACGTTCTAAGATTGAGCGTCGTCAGGTTAGACAGTTGGCCGATTTCTGGTGGCAATGCGGTGAGTTTTTTATCCCTTAGCATAAGATAAGTTGTTCGATTCCTGGCAGCCTGTTCAATCAGTTGAAGTAGTTCTTCATCAGTCATAGCTGAACCTTGTGTGGGGTGTCAGCGAATAGTGAACGAATAAACGAAGGGGGGTGGGTTATTCTGGGTAAATGATAGCATCAATTTCGGCCAAAACCTCGTTTAAATCCGGTGGCTCAGCTTCAACTACGGTGTTGCCAACATGTTTGTGCGCCGGAAAAGTGGCTAGATGAGGATAATGGGGAGAGTTATCATAACGAAAGATCATATTTCCGGCGGTATCTTGGTAGTGAAATTTGTAGTTGACCCGCTTGAATTCCTGCCTCCCCACCGGTTCCAGTTGTTCCACCAGGCTGAGAGGTGAACCATCATAAAAATGTACCTCCCCTATAACTTTAACACCAAGGGTAAGAATTTCAATCTGTAGGCGTTCAAGTTCAATATCCTGACGGGAGTGAAGGGTTGCTTCGAAACGAGCCAAGTACTGGTAAAGCTTCATGGGGTGGGTTCGATAAGTTGAGGCTGAAGGGCAACCCGCATGAGGGCCAGTTCTAACTGCCGTTTAGTTTTTAGAAAGAATTCATACGTTGCCACCCATTCGATACAGTGCTGTAGTTCATCATCCAGAGAGCCGGCCTGATATTTTTCATAAAAATCTGCGGATGACATCTGATAATTTTGCTCAAATTTTCGTAATTCGTTGGATAGCTCCAGAAGGTCATCTACCGGATTAGTGTTGTCTATAGCTTGGGTCAGAGCCTTCTGAAATTCCTCACTCGAGGGAAGCTTATCCTTAAAAATTAATTTAGGCACTGTTTCCTCCTTGCTTTATATAAGGGTTGTTTTTAGCCACGACTGTTACTTTGCAACTTCTATCTGCCCCCTCAGTCACGCTGCCTCCTCGTCCGTTAGCGATGGTGGAGGCGGTTCCTGGCTGTAATCAATTGACAAGTGATAAAAAGCTTCATCATAAACCGCCGTCAGAGCGGTGGACAAATCCAGGGCGACGTCCGGGTCGGGGTAGCGCAGGGGCACAGGCAGCCTGGGCAGCCGCTCTTGCCAACTGATGGGCCACACCTCCACCCGGCTGGCTTCGGCGCGGGTCAACAGAGCCAAGTAGGGCGTGGCGGGAATGCGGGGATGTGTCCAGGGACGCTCGCCCCGGCGGATCAGGTCAACTTCTAGCAGGTGGACTCCAGCCTCGTGCAGGCGCAGCCGCTTCAAGCGGTACTGGCTCAGGTGTGGCTCGCGCTTGTTGACCGGGGAGAGAATTTCAATGCAGGTGACCAGTTGATTCTGGGCTACATCGCGGATTTCAACCGCGGCCAGGCGCACTTGGGGTAGAGGGATGGTGAGGGGAGTGGCCAAAGGCGCGATTGCTTCGGTCACCCCGTTCCGCCACTCACGGGAGGCGCGGGCGGGGGAGTCGCCCTGCTTTTGAGCACCTCCACATCGGCGCTGTAAGCCGTATCCTCAATCACCGAAATTTCCAGCCGGGTCACGTAGTTGGGCTGAATTTGAGGGGCTAAATCTCGGCTGATTTGGGTAGCCAGGCGATGATAAACATCCGGCCACAAGTAACCTTCTAAATAAGGGTCCATTCCAGGAAAAGGTGAGGGCATCATCGGCTCCTAAGAAAATAGTCGTCAGTAGCCAGTAGTCAGTAATCAGTTTGATTATACTTCAATCCCGGATGTCCTACAATACCTTTTTCAGAAACGGGGTATTGGGCAAGGGGACAATTTTGGTTATAATTTACAAGGTAGCAGGGGAGCAAGTAGCAGGGGAGCAGGGTAACAGAGTTGCAAGGTAACAAATTTACGCACCACGCACCACGTACTACGTACCACGTCAGGGAGATTACAGTGACAGACGATAACGCCTCGATGAAAAACCAGGCTCAGGAGATTATGGTGGCGGTGGACCGGGATTTACAAAAGGTGGAGTCCAGGGCGCTGCCGTTGCAGCAGGAGGTGGATGAAAAGGCCAACTCGCTGATGCGCATGCTGTTTGGGGTGATCCACGATGTGGACATCGCGGCGGCGGCGGAGCGGGTTAAAGCTTTGAAAGCAAAGTACCCCGACGCTACCCCGGCGGAACTGGCCCAGCGGCTTATCCGCGAGAAGTGCCAGCGCACCGGCGCGGTCGGCGCGGTGACTTCCGGGGCGGGCTTGATTCCCGGCATCGGTACGGCGGCGGCCATGACCCTGGGTGTGGCGGCAGACATCGGCGCAACCTTCCGGCTGCAAGCCGAATTGGTTTTAGAGATTGCCATGCTGTATGATTACCCTCTGACCGAGAGCGAAAAGCAGCAGTTGGTATTATTAATTACCGGCCTCAGCGCCGGAACCAGCGCCCTGGCCCGCAAAGCCGGCCAGGCTATTGCGGTGGAGTTGAGCGAAAGATTGGCCGAAAAAGCTGTCCTCAAAGCCCTGCCGGTGGTGGGGGTGATTGCCTCGGCGGGCACCAATGCCCTGGCGACGTACATCATCGGGCAGCGGGCCGACGCCTACTTTCGGCTGGGGCCGGAGGCGGTGCCCACCTGGGCCGACAGCCTGCGGGCCATCAGTGGGGTGGATGAGCGTAAAATTGGGGAGTGGCTGTGGGAGAGCGGCCAGGCTACCGGCGCCGCCTTGATGGCGGGCGTGGGTCGGGTGGGCGAAGCCGGCAAAGCCGCCGGTGATGCTGTCGTGACCAATGCCGGCAAAATGGCCGAGACGGTCGGCCCAGCCTTCAATTCCGGCGTCAAAAAAGCCGGTGAAACGGCTAAAAAGGGTCTCACCGCCTACCTGCGGCTGTACGTTAACAACTGGAAGAGGATGTTCGGAATCGGGCTGCGAGTGTTGGGATTTATGTGGGGAGTCGTTAGTTTTATTCCCCGGAAAGTAATCGGCTTATTTAAACGGAAAAATAAGGACATTACTCAGAATGACTGAGAACGTTCTGGAACGGATCAGAGAAGCGGCAGCAAAACGAATACTCCCTGCCGCATGCTCTCAGCCAGATGAATGCTCCTGATCGAATGATTTCAACTCAGGAAGTGCGCTTGGTTATTCTTCACGGTGAAACTCATTGAAGATTATCCCGAAGATGTACGCGGTCATAGTTGTCTTATCTTGGGATATGGGGATCAAAATCGTCCCATTCATGTTGTTTGTGCGCCAAAATCTGATTACTTGGCGATTATTACTGCCTATCTACCTGACTCCGGGCTATGGGAAGTAGATAAACGGACACGCAGAAAGAGATAAAATATGGAATGTCTGCATTGTAAAGGTGAATTGGTACGAAAAAAGGTAAGTTATAGCGCCACCCGGAAGGGGTATCATTTGATCATTGATCATGTGCCAGCATGGGTGTGTGAACAGTGCGGTGAACCTCTCTTTGATGAAGAAACTGTGGATGCGATTCAGGAGATGCTGCGTGAGGTTGACCTTCGCTTGGAAAAACTGGCTAACCCCTTAGCTGCAGCAGCTTAGAGAGCAATGACGCTTAAACCTATCCTGCTCAACCTTTCCCCGGTTGAATTAAAAGAATTGCTGGCCGCCTGGGGCGAGCCGGCCTATCGGGCTAACCAGATTGAAACCTGGCTGTATCAGCGGCACGCCGCAGACGCGGCCCAGATGAGCAACCTACCCAAGAGTCTGCGCCAGCGCTTGGCCGAAGAAACCTACCTTGACCCACTCACCCCGCTGGTCTCGCTCGATTCGGTGGATGGGTACACCCGAAAAAGCCTGTTTGCTTTGCCCGATGGCCGGCAGATTGAGGCGGTTTTGATGCGCTACGAGCGGCGGCAAACCTTGTGTATCAGCACCCAGGCCGGCTGTGCTATGGCCTGCCCCTTTTGCGCCACCGGGCAGATGGGGTTCATGCGCAACCTGAGCGCCGGTGAAATTGTGGCTCAGGTGCTTTACTTTGCCCGGCAGTTGGGTCAGGCCGGACAGCATGTCACCAATATTGTGTTTATGGGCATGGGAGAACCGCTGGCTAACTACGCCGAAACCTGGAAAGCCATCCGCCGCCTAAATGATCCGGCCGGTTTTAACCTGGGAGCGCGCCATATGACTCTTTCGACGGTGGGGTTGGCGCCGGCCATCCGGCGCATGAGCAAAGAGCCGGAGCAGGTGGGATTGGCCGTCTCCCTGCATGCGCCCACCGATGCCTTGCGCGATACCATCGTGCCGGTTAACCAACGCTATCCGCTGGCTATGCTGATGCAGGCCGTGCGTGATTACCTTGCCGCCACCCGGCGGCGCGTCACCTTTGAATATGCGCTGATGGATGGCCTGAATGACAGCCAGGCCCAGGCCGACCAGTTGGCCGAGTTGCTGGATAACCTGCTGTGTCATGTCAACCTGATCCCGCTCAACCCAACGCCCAACTCGCCCTGGAGTGGTTCGCCCGATGAGCGAGTTTATGCTTTTAGAGACCGGCTGGAGGCCGCCGGCATCCCGACCACCGTGCGGGTGCGGCGCGGTATTGATATTGCCGCCGGTTGTGGTCAGTTGTATAACGCCCACAGCCAGGGCCAACTTCTGGCAGCAGCGCAGGCTTGAACAAATGGGGGAAAGTTGGCTCTTGCATTTTCGGCCTGAACGTTGTAATATGTTCTTTATTGCACTAATGTAAGTGCGCCAGCGTCTTTAATGCAAAAGGCCAGCAATTATGCTGGCCTTAAAACTGATTAGCTAACTTGACTGCTATCCTGTTATCCGGTTCCCAAACTCAGTTTGAGAATGGGATAAACGCGAGACGCCGGCGGCTCAGGCAGATTTGGCGGCGGAGCGCAGGCAGCGAGAACAAACTCTCATTTTTACAAACTTGCCGCCACGCAGTAAAGTAGCCTTTTGAATATTGGGCTTCCACTGCCGTTTGGTGTGGCGCATAGAGTGACTGACATTGTGTCCGCTAGCAGCATCTTTGTTGCAAATTTGACATTTGGCCATAATATCTCTTCCTTTTACTAGATTATCGGTGCGTTTGCGCCTGATATGATAGCATACGCGCTGAGGTTTGGCAAAAAGGTAAATGGAGGGCTGGCAGGTGGTAGAGTATAGCTTGTCTAAACTGTCGAGCCTCTCAACTATACCTCTTTCACCGGATGGCACAGGCGCCATGGTATTGGCTGGTCAAGATTTTACTGCTCAGGGTTTTCAGCTAAAAGATGAGATGATTGTTGCCTGCAACGGCGTTGGGCTGAAAAACCTGTTTGCCGCCGGCCAACAGTGGTTAGAAACCCATGCCCATGTGGTTAATAGCCTGAATGTTTTCCCGGTGCCGGATGGCGACACCGGCACTAATATGGTGTTAACCATGCGCTCGGCTTTGGCCGAAGCCGGCAGCGTGACCGATGATAAAGCCGGTGTAGTGGCGGCAGCCCTGGCGCACGGGGCCTTGATGGGTGCACGGGGTAATTCTGGCGTCATTTTATCCCAATTTTTGCAAGGGCTGGCCTCTGCTTTAGCCGGTCGAACCTTTTTTGGAGCCGCTGATTTGGCGGCGGCCGTTCAGGATGGGGCCGAACTGGCTTATCAGAGCGTGCTCAACCCGGTTGAGGGTACCATGCTGACGGTGGCCCGCGCTCTGGCCGAAGCTGCCCGGCAGAACGTCAAGGCCGGTTCAGATTTGGCGCTGCTGTGGCGGCGCGTTGTGGAAGCAGCCAAAATAGCCCAGGCGAATACCCCTGAATTGCTGCCAATTTTAAAGGAAGCCGGCGTCACGGACTCGGGCGGACAGGGCCTGGTTTATCTGTGGGAAGGTGGGCTGCGTTTTTTAGCGGGCGAGCCGCTTGACGTAGACCCGGCGATGACGGCCGGGCTAAAACTGCCTGCTGCCTGGGGGGAGCAGGAACGGCCTTATGGGTACGATGTTCAATTTCTGATTCATGGCCGCTGCCTCAACGTGGCCGAAATTCGGGCGCAGATCAACCGGCTGGGGGAGTCAACCCTGGTAGTAGGTGATGAGCACACGGTGAAAGTGCATGTCCATACGCCAGACCCCGGCATCCCCCTGAGTTATGGGGCCAGCCAGGGCCGCCTGAGTGATGTGGTGGTTGAAAATATGGAACAGCAGGCCCAACAGTTTGCGCAGCAGCGCGCCGCCTCGCCGCTGCTGCCCCCGCCGACCGTGCCGCTGCCCATGGCTGAACACCTGAGAGACTCGGTGACGCCGCTGGCCACCATTTGTGTGGCGCCCAGCCAGGGGCTAGCTCAAATTTTGCAAAGTTTGGGGGCCAGCCGGATAGTTTTTGGTGGGCAAACCATGAATCCCAGCCCGCAAGAACTGCTGGAGGCCATTGAACAGGTTCACGGCAACGAGGTGCTGCTGTTGCCCAACAACCGAAACGTTATTTTGGCGGCGCTGCAGGCTCAGAAATTAGCCGCCAAGAAGGTAGAGGTGGTGCCAACCAAAACCATTCCACAGGGAATTGCGGCGCTGCTCTCTTTTAATTTTCAGGGCAACCTGGACAGCAATGCCCGCCGGATGTGGGCGGCTGCCCAACAGGTCCACACCGTAGAAATCACGCGGGCGGCGCGAGAGACTCAAGTTAACGGTTTTCAGATTAAATCGGGGGATGTGTTGGGGCTGTTCAATGATGAGTTGGTCAGCGTGGGACAGGCGTATGATGAGGTTGCGCTTGAGGTGCTGGCCAAACTCAACACGGCGGCCCACGAACTTATCACCATCTATTTTGGCCAGGATAGTTCGGCCGCTCAGGCCCTGGCCCTGGCCGCTAAAATTAGGACACAGTATCCTGGGCTGGAAGTGGAAGCGCACGAAGGCGGCCAGCCTTTTTATTATTATATTATTTCGTTGGAGTGAGAGTGACCTTGTCTAAAAAAGTTGCCATCATCACCGATAGTACGGCCTACCTGGAGCCAGGCGAGGCTGAAAAATTGGGCATCCATGTAGTGCCGCTGAGTATTCAGCTAGGGAACGACAGATTTTTAGAAGGGCTTGAAATCGACTCGGATGAGTTGTTCCGGCGTCTGGGTTTGGGAGCGCCCTATCCCGACAGCATTGCCCCTGATACGGCTGTTTTTGAGGAGCTGTTTACCAGGCTGCACAAGCAGACCGATCAAATCCTGGCGATCCATATTTCCAGCCATTTGAGCAAGACTGTCCAGCAAGCCATCTTGGGGGCGGAATCTCTGCTGGGCCGCTGCACTATCGAGGTGGTGGACTCCATGACCACTTCGATTGGATTGGGTATTTTGGTCAAGGCGGCTGCCAAAGCTGCCAACGAAGGCGAATCGCTGGAAGATATTGTACGCCTGGTCCGAGGGATGATCCCCCACATTTACCTGGTATTTTATGTAGAAACCATGGATTATCTGGAACGCAGTGGCCGTATTGGTAAAGCCCAGGCCATTTTGGGTTCCATGCTCAATATCAAGCCAATTTTGTTTATGGAAGATGGCGACATCATCCCCCTGGAAAAGGTGCGCACCACCGAAAAAGCCATTGAGAAACTTTTCGAGTTTGTGGCCGAATTTGATAATTTGGAGCAAACTGCTATTATTCAACCCACCAAGCAGCCTAAAAAAGAAGCTATTATACTCCGCGACCGCCTGGAACAGAGTTTTCCTAAATTGCGTTTTCCCATCATTCAATATGGCCCAGATTTAGCCACCCGAGTCGGCCCCAATGCTATGGGTATTGTCGTTTATGAAGGCATGACCTTCTAAAATTTACAATTTGTATTTGAGCTACGGCCCATCCTTCAGAGTCCAAATTGAAAGTGATATGTTACCAAGCTTTGATAAACTAATTAAAATGCTAACCCAGGAAAAAAGGCTG
>CAZDMM010000270.1:0-8831 GCA_964505845.1 uncultured Caldilineaceae bacterium | reverse complement strand
AACGGTCTGATTTAAGCCAGATAAGTGCCTGTCACCTTAATCCCGATAATGTTTACTGTTTAGAGCCAAGAGTTGGTCCAAAACGCCGTCAATTTTGAGGCAAAGCTTGCCAGGAGCTTCCGGGAAGGTTTGTTAAACAACTTTGAACATGCCTCTCAAGCCTGCCAGCCGCCCAGTCGCTCGCCCAGCCGGTTGGTTACGGCCAGCAGCTTCTCGCGCATCAGCAGGGCCATAATGCCCAGCAGCAGCAGCAAAAAGCCGGTACAGCCGACCAGGATCAAAGCCGGGATGCCGGCCAGGGCGCTCAAAGCCACGGTGAGGACTCCCAGGACAACAAAAATGATCGGGGCCAAAACCAGGCTGCGGGAGCGCACCACCAGGCCGTACACCAGCACCACTACCGCCTGCAAAAATAGGACAAAGAAATAGAGAATCCATTCGGTAGAAAACATCTGGATGTAGCTGGTGCCAAGCAAAATCACCTGCGAGAGCAGGCCGGTAAGAAAAGCCGCCCACTGGCTGCCGCTCCGCACCAGGAAGTAATGCATGATAAAGCCCAGCAGGGCCGCCCCAATGGAGTAAAATTGAGGCTGTGAGACATCCAATTCTACCAGCAAGGTAAAATAGGCTACCAGGTAGAGCAGATTGGCCGGTAAACCCAACCAAACCTGGCGCAGGCGGAAGGCTTCAACCGCAAAGCAGGTTGCCACCAGGGCCGGACCAATCACCCCACCGGCCCCGCCCTGAATCGGCGCGCTCAGGGCCACCAGCGTCCCCAAGACTAGGCCGCTCAAACGCAGCACCATCGCCCAGCCGCCGGCCCGGCCCAACCAGGCCAGGGCCAAGCCGCCCAAATAATAGAGCAGGGCCAGCCCGACCAGCGGCAGCACCCACTGCTCTTGCTCTTGCCAGATCAAGCCAAAACCAAGCGCCAGGGCCAGGCCGGCGCTTGCCCCGTAGCCAACCCAGGGCCGGCGGTCAAGCCAGGCAAACAGGGCCAGAAAACCGGCCAGAATCGCCAGGGCCAGGGTAGCCCGGCCTGCTTCGTCAAAGCCGGTGGTCAGCAAGACCAGCAGGCCGGCCAGGCCGACCAGGCTACCCAGAATCAGCGGCGGCAAATGCCAGCGCAGATTGAGTCCAAAACCGCGCCGCAGCCCCAGGCTAAGACCAAGCAGGGCCAACGCCGGCCACAGCAGGATGAATCCGGGGTAAAAGTTATAAGGTTTTACACTGGGTAGGAAAAAGAGTGCAAAATAAGCAGCCGTAGCTGCCAGCAGGCTCGCGCTCCACAGCCAGACTCGCGGCCGGTACAGGGTTAACCCCAGGTACACTACCGTTGTTCCTACCAGATAACCCAGGCCAAAAGCCACCCGGTCAATCAGCCCACCGCCAGCCGCCAGCAGATACAGCCCGGCCGAGGCGATGACCAGCCAGAAGCCGTACACGGGCAACTCCAGGCGCTTGAGGCGGGTCAGGGCTTCGCCGCCCAGGGCGAACATGGTTGCCCACAGCCAGGCCACCAGCATCACCGCCTGCTCGGTGGGCGAGAAAACCCCGCTCAAAAACAGCGGCAGCGGGGCCAGAGCAGCCACTGCCAGGGGTGGAAACAGCACAAAGGGCGTCAGCCGCTGGCTGAGGACATAAAACAGAACGGCGAGCAGCCAGGTTAGCGCAATCACCAGCCACCAGGCGGGGCTGGGCAGGCCTTCATCCACCAGGGCGATCAACACCAGGACAAGCGACAGCCCCAACAAGGCAAGCTGCTGCACCTGGGCCAGGATGAAAAGGGGCAGCGCAAAGCGGCGATCCTGCCAGCGTTCCAGGATCATTTTTCCGCCCAGAGCGGCCAGCGTGGGCAGCGCCGCCAGCAGCACATCCAGGTGCGGCGTGCGGTCTGCCCAGCGGCCCAGCAGAATCATAGCCAGGGTGGCCGCCGCAAAGGCCAACAGGCTAAAGAAGCGAGAGCGGTACAACCAGGTTCCGCCCGCCCAAACCAGGCCAAGCCCCATAAAGACCACCACCCACAAGAACCGGGTAACATTTGGCCCCGGATCAAGCAAATCTAACAATACAGCGGCATCAATCGGCAGGAGAAAGGAAAAGACCGTGAACAAAACAAAGCTGGCCATAGGCAGCCGCCGCGTCAAAACCAGGGCCGCGCCTAAAAAACCAAGCGTGGACAGGCCCAGGATGGGCAACCGCAAGACCTCAAAAATGGCGGCCAGGATAAAGGCCGCCGCCACCACAAAGAAAGCGCCCAGGTACAGGGCTACTTTGATGGTGGCTTCGCTCAGGAGCACCTGGGTCAGAGTGGGACGCGGGCCGGCCGGAAGCGGGGGGGCTGCAGCAGCCGGGGTTGGGGCGGCCAGGTCAAAATCGTAACGCTGTCGCAGCAGGCGGGCCAGGTGAGCCGGCAGCAGACCATCCGCAGCCCAGCGTTCAATTTCGGCCACAATGGAACGCCGCTGGGCCAGGGGCAGCCGGTTATCTTGCTGCTGCAAAAGGCGATAAGGCCGGGCGACCAGGGCCAGCAGGGCCGCTTCGCGCACCGCCGGGTCGCTGTCCTGGGCGGCGCTTTTTTCCAGGGCGCGCAGGATTGAGCGCTCACCAGGCTGCCACTTAGCCAGTTGTTGCACCGCTTCCAGGCGGGCGCTGGCTTCGGGCTGATGAAGGTTGTTCAACAAATCGGCCAGAGACGAAGGCGCCTCAGGGGTGGGAACAGCGGCGGCCGGTTCGGCCGGGTCTGGGGGAAGAGGAGTATCGGTCATCAGTGGATGTCTCCTTCATAAAGGATGTCGGTCAGTACCAGGCGTCAAAAGTAGGGTGCAAAGAATCAAGATATGTTTTATTCTGTTCTCAGTGTAGCATATAAATTCAAAGGTTGCACCTATCCAAAGTTAGGGCCACGGTACGTTCAAAGCCCCACCTTCCCGGAAGCTGCATGCTGTTTGAAGCCAAGAATTGGTCCAAAACCCGGCTAATTTTGGGACAAACCTTATTTGGAGCTTCCGGGAAGGTTTGTCAAACAACCTTGAATATGCCCTGAGTTAGGGCAAGGTGAAGACGGTCGCCAGGTCACTTTCAGGGCCACTCCTGCCCACTTTGGATCACAAAGGGGATGATGATGTCCAGGGTCGGCAACGGATGGCCAAGCTGGCTCAACACTACCGAGAGTTCGCCCCGGTGATGGATGGAGTGAACCACGGCCTGGGTAAGCAACTGCCACATCGGCAGTCGAAAGTCGCGCCCGGCCATCTGGTACGCAATCTCGCGTTTGAGATCGGCGGCGGTGAGTGAGCTGACAAAAGCTTCTTGCTCCTGGCTTAGTTGACCCCAGGAGTCCCTTATTTGGGCCAGGGTTGGCGGCGCGGTGGGCGGGGGAAGCAAGGGCCGGCCTTGACTTTGTTTGAGAAAGAACAACTCAACTCTGAGCATATGCAACAGCAAGATTTGGACTGAGTCGTGGCTGGGGCTGGCAGATTGAGCGAAGGCTTCATCACTCAACTGGGCGGCTGTATCCAGCACCAGCCGGTTAGCGTAAGTATTGTAAGCATAAAGGGCTGATAACAACTCGGCATCCATAAGCTCCTACCTTTAATTTTTCTGGGTGGATTTTGCCTGGGCCTGCCACTGCTGCCACTGGCCCAACCCATCATAGGCGGCGTATTTGTAAGCATCTGACAGGGTGGGATAGTTGTACACGGCCATGATGAAGGTATCAATGGTTTGGCCGGCAGCCAGGGCTTGCGCGCCGATGTGCACCAGCTCGGCCGACATTTCGCCGATGTGGTGGACGCCCAGCAGTTTCTTGTCATCGGGCGAGAAAATCAACTTCAGCATGCCATGCACCTCGCCGATGATTTGGCCGCGCGGGTTCTGGTCGTAATAAGCCCGGCCCACCAGGTACGGAATCTGCCTGGCAATGCACTCATCCTCACTCAGGCCCACCATCGAAATCTCCGGCACGGTGTAAATAGCGTAGGGCAGCACCGGCGAAACCTGCTCTTTGTAGTGCAAATTAAAGGCATGCACCATAGCTACCCGCGCCTGCTCCATCGAGGTGGAAGCCAGGGCCGGAAAGCCGATGACATCCCCGGCGGCGTAAATATTGGGAGTGTTGGTCTGGTAATGCTGGTTGACCAGAATCAAGCCGCGCTCGCCTAAAGCCACTTGCAGCCTCTCTAACCCCAGGCCCTCAATATTGCTTTGCCGGCCGGCGGCAACCAGGGCGATGTCACATTCTAACTGAGCGCCGCTCTTGAGTTGGACGTGCACATGCTTCTGGCTGGCTTCGATGCGCTGGACTCGCTCGTTGAACATGAAACGCAGCCCCAGTTGGGTTAACTGCCGTTGGAGTTTATCGGCAATTTCATCATCCACCACCGGCAGCAAGCGATCACGGGATTCCACCAGCGTCACTTGAACTCCCAGGGCGGTAAAAATGGAAGCGTATTCGCAGCCAATCACCCCGCCCCCAATCACGGCCATGGTTTTGGGGATGAACTTCATTTCCAAAATCGAGTCTGAATCATAGATCAGCTCGTGGTCAAAAGGAATGTCGGGGGGATGGTAGGGGGATGAGCCGGTGGCGATGAGAATAAAATCGGTGTTGAGGTCACGGGTCTCGCCGGTGCGGGTTTGAACCCGCACCGTGTGGGGGTCAACAATAGCGCCCGTGCCCCACACAATTTCGATGTGGTGCCGGTCCAGGTTGTGGTGGATAATCTCCCGCTCCTGGCTAACCACCACGTGTTCGCGGTGCATAAAATCACGCACGGTCAGCCCTTCTTTAAGGGAATAATCAATGCCATAAAGACCGCGCTGGCGCAGGCCGGAAAAATAAAGCGCCGTCTCGCGCAGGGTTTTGGAGGGAATAGTGCCGGTGTTGAGGGCCGAACCGCCCAGGTTGGGCGCTCGCTCCACCAGGGCGACCCGCTTGCCAAAGTAGGCCGCCTGGGCCGCTCCCTTTTCGCCGGCCGGCCCCGAACCAATCACCACCAGGTCATAATCAGCCATGCTGCTACCTCGCACTCAATGAGATATTGCCCTTGTTTAATATTCTCTGTGTACTATAAGCAGCAGCCATAAAAAAGCAAGAGTTATCAATCTTACCAAAATGAGGTGATAATTGTCTTGAAAAACAGTGAAAAATCTCACTGTTTTTCGTCATTGTTTCGCCTTATACTGTCAATGGGTTATTTTTTTCAATCAAACGATGCTTTGCCTTAATTACTTCTGACATTTCTGTAGTATACAACAGATTAACACTCAGAGCGAGGTGCAACGCATCTCACCCCGATAAGAGTGAGTAAAGCCACAATCATGTTGGTCATTTGATAATTTACTTGGCTGCCTGTAATGGTTGCAGGCGATAAACCACTGGTAGAACCATGGAGCTACATCTGTGAAGTCCAAGCCAAAAAAACCAACCGCATGGCCCTTTCCCTATGATTCTACAACAGAATTGTGTCAAATCCTTTTTGAACAGGCCGGCGATGGCATTTTTATCGCCGATGCTCAGGGACGTTACCTTGAAGTTAACCCGCGCGGCTGCGAGATGCTGGGCTACTCTCGCCAGGAGTTGGTGGGGTTATCTTTACAAGACATGCTCCCGGCAGAGGAGCTGGAGCGTGATCCACCCCTGCTGGCTGGCGCTAAGGTTCCCCAGGAATGTCGTCTGCGCTGTAAAGATGGCCGCTTAACGCCGGTAGAAATCAGCACGCGCCGGCTGGCTGATGGCCGCTTGTTAGCCACGGTACGCCCCCTGCCGGAGGATGAGGGCCGCTATCGAGAGCTATTTGAAAACAGTTGTAACGCCATTGCCATTGTTGAAGTTGCCGCCGATAACCGTTTTAAATTGCTGGATATCAACCCGACCTGGGAAAAAATGTCAGGGCACAAAGCCTCGCAAGTGGCCGGGGCCTTCCTCGAAGACCTGGTCGCTCCCGAAATAGCCCCAGACATGCTTGAGGTTTATCGCCGCTGCCTGGCCAGCGAAAGCCCGCAGGAGTATGAACGGGCAGTGGTTACCCCGATTGGACAGTGGCATATCTACACTACGCTCATCCCGGTGCGCAATGCCGCCGGCAAAATCTACCGGATTGTTAGCATCAGCCGTGACTTCACCACTCGCAGCCGGCTTGAAGAGGAACTAAGGGCAAGCGAGGCCCGCTACCGGGCGGTGGTAGAAAGCCAGACTGAGCTTATCTGCCGCTACCTGCCCGATACCACCCTGACCTTTGTCAACGACGCCTACTGCCGCTATTGGCAGAAACGGCGTGAAGAGCTGCTTGGACAGAGTTTTTTGTCGCTCATACCGGGGCCGGGGCACCAGGCCGCCCAGGCCCATATCCAGTCGCTCATCGCCAATCCCCGCCTTGAAACAAAAGAACACCCGTACATTTTCCCCAACGGCGAAATCAGGTGGCAGCAGTGGACCGACCACCCCATTATTGACCAGGCCGGGCGTGTCGTCGAATTTCAAGCCGTTGGCCGTGATACTACCGAGCGCAAGCAGGCGGAAGAGGCGCTGCACCTCAAACAGAACGCCATCGAGACCGCCATTAATGCCATTGCCATCTCCGATGCCGCCGGTTATCTGACCTATGTCAACCCGGCGTTTCTGCGGCTGTGGGGGTATGACGACGGGTCAGAAGTGCTGGGAAAATCAGTCCTTAAATTCTGGCAGATGGAAGAGCAGGCCGCCCAGGTCATCGCAGCGCTCCATAAGACAGGGGGCTGGATTGGCGAGCTGACCGCCAAACGAAAAGATGGCGCCTTACTGGAGCTGCAAGTCTCGGCCAGCGTGGTAAGAGATGAGCAGGGGCAACCCATTAACTTGATGGCCTCATTTGTAGACATCACCGAGCGCCAGCGCGCCGAGCAGATCATCCAGCTACGCTTGAGATTGATGGAGTTTGCCGCCACCCACTCATTAAAGGAACTGCTCCAGCAAACGCTCGATGAAGTCGGCGAGTTAACCCACAGCCCCATCGGTTTCTATCACTTTGTTAAAGCCGATCAAAGCACCCTCTCCCTGCAGGCCTGGTCAACCAGAACCCTGGCCGAGTTCTGCCGCGCGGAAGGCCATGAGCAACATTATCCCATTGACCAGGCCGGAGTCTGGGTAGATTGTGTGCACCAACGCCGGGCGGTGATTCATAACGACTATCAAGCCTTACCGCACCGCAAAGGCTTGCCCGAAGGCCATGCCCAGGTAATACGTGAACTGGTGGTGCCGATTCAGAGGGACGAGCGGATTGTGGCTATTCTGGGGGTGGGCAATAAATCTCAGGACTATACCGATGCCGATGTTGAGGTGGCTACCTATGTGGCCGACCTGGTGTGGGACATCATCGAGCGCAAACAGGTTGAGGCTGAACGCACCCAACTTTTGGAAGTCCTGGAAAGCAGCCTCAATGAGATTTACATCTTTGACGCTGACACTTTACGGTTCCAGTACGTCAACTCGGGTGCGCTGCACAACCTGGGGTATTCGTCAGAAATGATGAAGGCCATGACGCCGGTGGATTTAAAGCCGGAATTCGATGAGCTTTCCTTCCGTGCTCTCCTTAAGCCGCTCCTGCGCCGGGAAAAGAACAAATTGATCTTCCACACAGTCCACCGCCGGGCAGACCACAGTTTCTACCCGGTTGAAGTTTATCTCCAACTGCATCATTACGAGGGGAAACGCTCATTCTGTGCGATTATCCTCGACATCACCGAGCGCAAGCAGGCGGAGGAGGGGCTGCGTGAGAGCGAGGAGCGGTATCGCCAACTGTTCGAATTGGAATCGGATGCCATCCTTTTGATTGACAATGAGACGGGTCAAATCCTGGAAGCGAACAGCGCGGCCGCAGAGATGTATGGATACAGCCGCGCCGAGTTGCTGACCAAAAAGAATTCTGACCTTTCGGCCGAACCGGAACAAACCCAACAGGTCACTCGGACAACGTTGCCGGCTCCCGACCGGGTTATTACCATTCCGCTGCGTTTCCACCGCAAAAAGGGTGGCGCCATCTTTCCCGTCGAGATTACCGGGCGCTTTTTCAACCGGCATGGCCGGTCGGTTCACATCGCCGCAATCCGTGATATTACCGAGCGCCGGCAAGCGGAGGAGGCTTTACGCGAGAGCCGCTCTCTGCTCCAGGCCGTCATCGAGAGCATCCCCTTTGACATTTGGGCTTGTGACCAGATTAATCGGTATGTTCTTCAAAACACTACGAGCCTGGCCTACTGGGGCAATATGATTGGCAAAACCACCGCAGAAATAGAAGGAATATCTGAAGCGATGCGGGCTTGGTGGCAGGAGGACCACCGCCGCGCCCTGAGCGGTGAAACCCTTCGCGGCGAAACTGAATGGACCGTCGGCGAGACCAAGAGACACTATTACTCAATTGTCAGCCCTGTTCGTGATGGTGAGGCCATTCAGGGGATTGTGGGGGTTAATATTGATATAACCGAGCGCAAACTGGCGGAAGAGGAAGTTCGCTGGCTGAACGAGGTACTGGAACAGCGGGTCATCGAGCGCACCGCCCAACTGGAAGCCGCCAACCAAGAACTGGAAGCCTTTGCTTACTCTGTCTCTCATGATTTGCGCGCTCCTCTGCGCCACATTGACGGCTTTTTGGAACTGCTCCAAAAAAGTATGGGGGCGGCGCTGGATAAACGCAGCCAGCACTATATGACCACCATCTCCGATGCAGCTAAACGGATGGGTCTGTTGATTGATGACCTGCTCTCCTTCTCTCGCATGGGCCGGAACGAAATGTCTAAAAGGCCGATTGACCTGTCGGCCCTGGCCCAGGAAGTTGTGCTTCAATTTGAGCTGG
>CAZDMM010000269.1:0-8860 GCA_964505845.1 uncultured Caldilineaceae bacterium | reverse complement strand
TCCCTCCATCTTCAAGGCGGGAGATGTAGAAGCGCCCTTTCGACACATGGCTCACCGTGCCGGGCTGAAATTCGCCAACCTGCCCAGCGACGACCTTGCCCCCAAATGCACCCAGCTCTATTCGTGGTTTGAAGAACTGGAACAACGCCGAACCGGCCTGCCCGAATAGTCCAACGAGCGCAACGCCAAACGCCCAGCCTAGAAATTTGCGTCGGGTCATCTGTTGCGGTTGTGACTTCACATTGGTTAACATGCTTCATGCTCCATCATTTGAATGAAGGCGAAAAATTCATCCCTCATCCTTTATCCTTACTTATAGTCCATCCCATGGGTTATACCAGAACGGCATCTGTCCTGGTCCGTACAACTTGAAACCCGGCCCTCGAAACAAAAAGCCGGTGACGGTGAAAACAATGGCCGAGATGAACATAATGGTGAACAGCGCCAGCATCACTTCACGGGTGGTGGCTTTTCGCCACCACAGCACGAGGGCTGGCAGTGCAACGAGTATGCCGATAATGGCTGCCGGGAGCAGTCCCTGGGCTACCCACTGCGGCACCACATCTCGTAGCAGTTCACGCAGGCTGAAGGCATTGTCCAGCACAATGTAAGTTGGCATGACAACCAGCGTGTAAAGGGCCGTCCAGATCGCAATCCACCGACCCCGTTTCGAGGTAAACCACACCCCAACTCCTGCACGGGAATGGTCTATATAGGGTAGCGCCACCAAAAACAAGACGAGGATCCCCGGAATGATCACTCCGGCCAGGGTCGGATGCATATATTCGAGCAGTTCTTGCAACCCCACAAAATACCAGGGCGCTTTGGCCGGGTCGGTGGTTACCAATGGATTGGCTATCTCCTCCAGCGGCGCCTGCTTGAGTAGAGAGAACAGAAAGATAGCCAGGGTCACCCCCAGCAAGAGGATGATTTCCCACAATAGCACCACAGGAAACGAAAACACTGTATCATCGGGGCCTTTGCGGACTAGCGAACTTTCACCGGGCATCAATTCGACCAGCGCGTAACTCTTGCCCGTATGTTGGGGGAAGATTTCCTCGGTTACAGGTGCTTGAATAGACATGGCAACCTCCATCACCCGCCATCCGTCTCAGGGTTCAGAGCGGGAGTTAGCCGCTGCCGCATCATTTGCTGCCAGGCCACCATCTTTGCGCACCCGCCAGAGGTGTAGCGAGATGAGGAGCGTAATGAGCAGCGGCAAGACGGCCACATGGAGGGTATAAAACCGGATGAGCGTGTTCTGGCCGACCTCTCTTCCGCCCAGCAGCATTGTCCGCATGGCAACCCCAGCGACCGGCGCGTAACCGGCAATATTCGTCCCAACGGTGATCGCCCAATAGGCCAGTTGATCCCAGGGCAGCAAGTAGCCGGTAAAACTGGCCCCCAGAGTGAGTAAAAGTAAGATCACGCCGACGATCCAGTTGAACTCGCGCGGTGGTTTGTACGCGCCCGTGTAAAACACCCGCGCCATGTGCAGAATTGCCATCAACACCATCAGATGGGCCGCCCAACGGTGCATGTTACGGGTAAACTGGCCCAACGCTACGGATAACTGGATCTCCTTCATCGTCGGATAGGCTCGTTCTACTGAGGGCACGTAGTAGAACATCAGCAGCACGCCGGTAAACACGAGTACTCCAAACAGAATGGCCGTAATGATGCCCAGGCCAAACGAGTACGACCAGCGCAAGCTCTGGCGACTGACTTTGACCGGATGCAGGTGAAAGAAAATGTTACTGGTCATCACCAGCGAGCGGTCAAGCGGGTTATCGGGCCAACCGTGCCGAAAGAACGACCGCCACGGCGGCGAGTCAAACAAGCGTTGAGCAAATGAATCGCGGGCCATTGCTGACTCTCCCATTCCCCGCCCTGGCCGTCCAACGGCTCAGGAGCAGCGCCGGACGGGGGAACTTATAATTTTCTACTTCCCGGTCACGGTAAAGGTCTGCACCATGCCCAAAGCGAAGTGATCCTCATTGTTCTCATTGACGTGGCAGCCCAATTGATATTCTCCTGGCTTGTCAATAGTCCACTCCAACGTGGCCGTTTGGCCGGGCATAACATCTTCGACTTCCGATGCCTTGCCGTTAACCTCGAACGGCTTGTCGTTTTCGCCGGCGGGTTCCAGGACGGCTTCGTGCTTCTCCTTGCCGGTATTCTCAAAGATAAATTTCACCGGCCCGGCCGGGACGCTGGTCTTATCCATCTCAAACTTGAATTCACTCATTTTGACATGGACTTCGGCGGGGCCGCCAGCAACTTGGCCGCCGCCACAGGCTGCCAGGGACAGCATGGCCAGTAATAAGATCACGATAAGCAGAACAAATGATTGTTTACGCATTTTTCCTCCTCAGATTGAATTAGGACCGGGGCAACCCTGGCCTGATTGGATTGGATTTTATGCAGCGAGAAATAGGAGGTTTAGGCAATAGTACCACCTTCCCCAAGTTTCTCGAACAATACCTCTTCGGTGAAACGGAACGTTTCCATTTTGACCGCTTCCGTCGGGCAGCGGGCGGCGCACAGGCCACAGCGGATGCAGCGGGTCGGGTCAAGCAGCATCGCTGAGGCCACCGGCCATTTAGTCGTACGACTCTCGATTACGGCAGCGACCGCTTCGTCACCGGTCACGGCCGAAATTGGCACCAGTTTCAGGCAGTCAGTGGGGCACACATCTACGCAGCCATTGCACAGAATACACAAGTCACCCTCAAAAATGGGATTGAGGGTGCAGATCAAACAGCGCCCACCCTGTTCATGTGCAGTCGCTTCATCAAAGCCCAACTCCACCTTGGCCACGCCGATGCGCCGCTCGACCGGCAGTGCCGGAGGCTGGCGGCGCTGCCAGCGCAGGTAGTCGCGCAATGGGGCTACGTGGGGATAATCATGCTTGGGGATAGGGGTAAAGAAGCCTTTACGGACCAGGCGTGGCCGGACATCTTGGAGGTAAGCATGGATGCCCCGTGCTGCACGCTGACCATCAGCCACCGCGTTGATGATCAGGCGCGGACCGAAGGCGATGTCGCCGCCGGCAAACACACCGGGCGCGGTTGTCATCAGCGTTTCTTTGTCTACGGCCAGAGTGCCGCGCGGCGTGACCTCCAGCCCGTCTTCGGGCCGCACCCAGTCCAATTCACCGGTTTGCCCAATGGAGACGATCACGCTATCACATTCCCAAACTTTCTCAGTGTTTGGGATCAGTTGTGGGTTGAATCGCCCACGTTCGTCGAAGGCACGGGCCACATCCAGCGTTTCAACGCCGACCGCCCGGCCATTTACACCGAGGATACGTTTGGGCGCGGCGTGGTTGTGAATCACCACCCCTTCCTCTTCCGCTTCGGCAATCTCGAAAGGATCGGCCAGCATTTCGGGCCGGTCTTCGACGACCAGGCAATGCACTTCCCGGGTTGCGCCGAGGCGGCGGGCAGCCCGGGCCACGTCTAGGGCCACTTCGAGGTCGCCGCCCGACTGGGCTGCGTGGCCAACACGTGCTGCGGTGCGGGCCACATCCATGGCTACATTGCCACCGCCGATTACCAGCACCCGTCGGCCCAGGTCGAGGTTGTAGCCGCCCAGGTTGACGTTGAGCAGGAAGTCTACCGCCCGCAGGACACCATCGAGTTGCTCGCCCTCCACGTTGAGTTTGCGGCTCCTGTACGTGCCAATGGCAATGAATACAGCCTCGAAGTCCCTCCCTGAGCCGTTCGGATGGGTCGAAGGGTTGCGGTACAAATCTGCCAAAGTGAAGTCGCGGCCCAGCGCCTGGTTGAGTTTAAGGGTAGGGCCGAGAGCCAGGATGGCTTCAATTTCGAGGTCAATCAATTCGCGGGGCAGACGATATTCGGGGACACCCAGGCGAAGCATCCCCCCAGCCAGCGGGGCCGCTTCAAAGAGGGTGACGTCATGACCAAGCAGGGCCAGGTCGTGGGCACAGGCAAGTCCCGCCGGTCCGGCTCCAATGATGGCGACACGCTGGCCGGTCTTTGGGCTGTGCTGGCGGGCGGCCACCAGTCCGCTGCGGCTGGTCGGGAAGGTGGTGTTGCCAAGATCAAAGGTATGGGTTGGCCCAACGTAGGCCGGCCAGGCCGGGGGCTGTCGGGATTCGCCGGTTTCGCCTAAAAAGACGCCGTAACGATCGTTGACAAAGCGTTTGAGGGCGCGGATGGCGATGGGCGCGTCAATCTTACCGCGCCGACAAGCGGCCTCGCACGGCGCGCCGCAGACCCAGCCGCAGGTGGAGGCAAACGGGTTGGTCTCGCGGGCGATGAGATAGGCCCGCTCATACTCGCCTTGGGCAATGGCAGTAACATAGCCGCGGGCATCCGTGCGCACCGGGCAGGCAAACTGGCAGGCCACCATCTGCTGATAGAAACTAAGATCGGGCAGAAAGACGCGGTAGTGAGCCATGAATCGGCATTCTCCTCTACCGCATAGTGTAGCAGGGCAAAGTGTAGATTGGGTCTAGGGGAAGTGTGAGTTAGGTGGAGATTATTCGAAGCGATAGCCGAAACCGCGTTCGGTAATCAGGTGCTTGGGGTCGCCGGGGTCAGCCTCGATCTTCTTGCGCAGGGTCCAGATGTAGTGCTTGACGTGTTCGACCTCGCCGGTGTAGGCTGATCCCCACACTTCGACCAGCAACTGCTCGATGGGAACGGTCCGATAGGCGTGACGGGCGAGGGTTTCCAGCAGGTGATACTCGGTCGGAGTAAGGTCAATCGTGCGACCGGCCACGCTCACCCGCCGCTGGTCGAAATTAATCGTTAAATCGCCACTCGTCAGCGTGTGCGTCGAAGCCAGCACATGCATGGTGCGGGCCAACACCGCGCCCACCCGGGCCATCAATTCGGCGAAGGAGAACGGCTTGGTCACGTAGTCATCCACACCCAAGCGGAAACCGCGCAGTTTGTCAATCTCCTCCCCTTTGGCCGTGAGCATAATGATTGGCACGGTAGATTTCTCGCGCAGCCGCCGACAGACTTCCCAGCCATCCATGCCGGGCATCATCACATCCAGCACTACCAGGTCTGGCTGGGACTCGGCGGCCAGGTGCAAACCACTCAGGCCATCGCTCGCGGCCAGGGGGTGATACCCGGCGGTCTCCAGGTGGCTGAAGAGCAGTTCGAGCAGGGTTTGATCGTCATCAATCAGCAAAATGGTCTGGTGGCTCAGAGTTATGCCGCTACCGGAAGCGCCAGGGAGAAAATCGCGCCGCCAGTGGGGTGATTCTCAGCCCAGATGCGACCACCTTGCGCCGCCGCTAAGCGGCGGCAGATGTACAGGCCGAGGCCGTAGCCATAAACCACTTGCGAGTCGCTGCTGTCAAGGCGATGAAATTTCTCAAAAATGCGCTCCAGGTCAGTTGGAGGTAGACCGGGGCCGAAATCGCGGACAGAGAGCGTTACCTCGGTTTGATCGGCCCGCACGTCAATGACCACCTCTTTCTCTGGAGGTGAGTATTTGTCGGCGTTGTCAAGCAAATTTATGAGTATTTCCGTCACCTGATCGCGGTCGGCGAAGACGAGCGGCAGTCCGGGTTTCGTCGGCAAGCGGAAGGGTCTTTCGCCGCTGCGAGTGCGCACCTGCTCCACGACTTGTTGCACAATCGGTAGAAGGGAGATGGGTTCGGGTTCCAACACTAAGGCATCGGACTCGATCCGGGTTATATGCAGCACATCCTGCACCATGTGGTCGAGCCGCTCAACTTGCTGATTCAGAATGGGCAGCATCCGGGCACAAGTTGCATCCATTAGAGGGCAATTGGTCTCGATGTGCTCAAGCGCACCATACATGTTCGTGAGCGGAGCTCGAAGTTGATGCGAAACGAGGGAGACAAATTCCGAGCGCATGCGGTCGAGTTTCTGCAACTCGGCGTTGGCCCGCGCCAGTTCCTCCACTTTTTCAGCCAATTCGCGGGTTCGTTCGGCAACTTGCTCGGTCAGGCTAGCATTGAGCCGGCGGATCTCCTCCTCCCGACGCTTGCGCTCGGTGATGTCCCGCAGGATGACCGACATGCCAAGGCGCTGCCCAATCTCGTCGGTCAGGTGTGTGGCCGTCAATTCTACGACGACCTGGCGGCCGGCGGCATCCTGGCAAGTTGTCTCGTATCCGCGGATAAAGCCCGCCTGCTGGACGCTCTCAACCAGCCAGCCGAACTCGACTGTAGCCGCCTCGCTCCCCCCGAACAGGTCGGGCAGGGGGCGGTCCTGCATCTCGTGCGCCGGATAGCCAAAGATAAGTTCGGCGCCACGGTTCCAGGATTCGATGTGTCCCTGCGAGTCGAGACTGAGGATGGCGTCGGCTGAAGCGGCCGTGATTGAGGCCAGTCGTTGTTCACTGGCTCGAGCATGCATCTCCGCGCGCTCCTTCTCGTCCACCCACTGGCCGAGGCGGGTCAAGGTCCAAAAAGCCAGTAGCGGGCCTAGCGTGGCATAAAACACAATCTCCACCCCATAGTGAATGGCATGACCATAATAGTCATGCACCAGCCGCGCCGGCCCAAGCTGATACAATACAGCCATGAGGGCAAATGTGACCGGCAAAGCCCAACGCAAGAGGGTGATCCGCTGCTTAAGAGTATGGCTGGACAGATTCATAGCTTTCACTCCTTCCTCCTCAGGGTACGGCCTGAATAAATCTTACCTGATTCTTGCGCCCGGTGCAAGCGCCCGAGGAGTTCGATACGCGCCAAATAGCCTGTCCCCCTCCCCCGCCAAACGGCGTGAGGCCAAACGCGCCATTCGGCGCTACACCTCCCTGTACTTTCAGGAATATACTCTTGAATAATGATATAAGAATCAGGATTACTTGGACACGTTCGAGTTAACTAGCCAACAATTAGCTGTCGTAAGAAAGGAGTTGACCGATGGCAAGCATTGTTCAACCTACGCCTCGTTCGGGGCTGGGTGCGTGGCTGGAAGAACGACTCGGCATGAATGGTATAGTCTACGCGGTACCTGAACATGCCAACTCGCTGCCCTACCTGCTGGGCGGCATTACCTTCACCGGTTTCATTATCCTCTTTATCACCGGTATTTACCTAGCTCAATTTTATCACCCCCACCCAGCCGACGCGCACCAGAGCGTGGTCTATATCATCACCGGCGCACCCCTGGGTGACTTGGTGCGCTCGATCCACTTCTGGACAGGGCAAATTGTCACCGTGACCGTCTTGCTGCACCTGCTGCGTGTTTTGTTCACCGGCTCGTACAAGCGCCCGCGCGAAATCAACTGGTATTTTGGCCTTGGCCTGCTGGCCCTGACCCTTGGCTTCGTCTTCACCGGCTCGGTGCTCAAGTTCGACCAGGAAGGGCTGGAGGCGCTGCAGCACAATAAAGAGGCCGCCGAGTTGGTCGGTTCATTAGGAGCCTGGTTCTCGGCCGATTTCAGCCGCACCGTGCCCCTGCTCACCCGGCTGTTCGACGCCCACGTAACGATCCTGCCACTGCTCTTTGGCCTGCTGATCGCCACGCACATCTATCTGATCAAACAGCATGGCATCTCGCCCAAAATCACGCCGGACACCGTTTCACATGCGACTGCTGGCGAAGGGGAGTCCCATTTCGATGTTCACCTGCGGCGGATGGCGGGCTACGGTTTGTGGGTGCTGGCCATGGCCTTGTTGCTCAGCCTCATCTTTCCCGCGCCGCTTGGCCAGCCCGGCGTAGCCGGGGCAGAGGTCACCAAGCCCTGGTGGATGTTTATCTGGTTATTCCCGGCCGAAGCGCTGTGGGGAGTGCGGGCGTTAATTATCGTTCCGGGGATATTGTTTGGCCTGTTGGCCCTCGTGCCCATCCTCGACCGTAGCCCGTATATGAGTCCGGCGCGGCGAAAGTGGCTTCTGGTGGCCGCCGGCCTGATTCTGATTGCTGTTGTCGTCGGCGGTGTGGTTGCGGCCGTGCAGCCCGTCACTGCCCATCTTGAATAGGAGATTTCCCATGAGAAGAATGTATCTATTTCCCGGTTTAATTATCCTGGCCGTATTGGCTCTCACCCTGCCGAGAGTGGTGTTGGCGCACGGCGAGCCGGTCATTGCTGTTAATCCGGCTGTGGTTGGGGGGGGCGGGGCTATCACGATCACCGGCAGCGAAATGGAAGCGGGTGAAGTTTTTGTTCTAACCCTCGAAGGCCCGACTGGGTCTGTTTCGCTGGGCAAAGCGACGGTGACGAGTGAAGGTGAGGAAGGCGGCTTTGTCGCCACGTTGACCATCCCGGCCGACACGATGCCCGGCTCGTACATTGTACGCGCGGCGACTGAAGAAGGGGAGGCCGCCACGGCCGATTTGACGGTGACGGCCCCCTCCAGCGAGGCCAGCGCCGGCCCGGCCACCATGCAGGAACCGTCCGGTGAGCCGCATACCCTTGATCGAAGCAAATCAACGGGTCAGATCATCGCCGTTGTGGTTTTGATTGCCTTGAGCGCCGCTGCCGGTTTTGTGCTGATTCGCAGCCGAGGGTGAGTCAAGTGGCTTCGCTGGGCTGGTCATGCACTGACTGAGGCTAATGAATGATAGGGAAGGTATCGCAATATGAGTACAGGCCATTCGACACTTGTGGAAACCCACTCCTCGGCGCAGAGTAGCGCAGCCTTTGGCTCGCGCCATTGAGATAAAGGGGAAGGCGATGAACGATAGTACCCTGTATAACGCCGACGGCGAAACTGCCGCGCAGACCCTAACTGCCGCTTTAACCCGGCAGGGCTTCCATGTTGTTCGCACCTTTGATCTACGTTCGGCTCTGGCGGCGCACCCTGATCGCGATGCCTCCCGGTGGCCCTGTAACTGCCCCTATCATGGCACCGACCGCTGCACCTGCCAGTTCGTGGTGCTGCTGGTTTACGGTG
>CAZDMM010000268.1:0-8877 GCA_964505845.1 uncultured Caldilineaceae bacterium | reverse complement strand
GTGGAACAGAAAACTGTGCCCAATATTTTGAGTGGAATTAGAATCGGTAAAAATGAGCAGGGCCAGGGGCTTGTCCAGAAAATCTGGCAGCATGGCGCTGGCCGCCAGCAGCCGGTAATCCAGCCGGACCAGGCGCGGGTTGTTTTGTTGGCACAGCCTGGCAACCGCCCAGGTAGCAGCGATATGGCCCGGTGGCATCATCGCTTACACTGCCCGGATAATCTCAATGGCCCGGCGGCGCAAATAGCCCCAGGTGGCAAAAAGGGTGCTCAACAGCGCGGCCAGAATCATCAAGATAAGCATGTAAGAGGTCACTACTTCGTCAAAGGCGGGCACGGTAGGGGTTTCGCTGCGGAAGGAGTTGGAGTAGCGGAAAACATAACCCAAAATAACCCCGGCCACGATGCCGGTCAAGGTGGCGCTGAGGGTCATCACCAGGGCTTCGCTCAGGAACATGCCAAAGAGGTGGCGGTTGGAATCGCCGATGGCTTTGAGCATGGCAATCTCGCTGCGGCGAGTGTACACCGAGATGTAGGTGACCACAAAAACGCCAAAAATGGCCAGCATAAAGCTGAGGCTGGTCAAAACCAGAATGACCACCTGAATCTGGCGGGCGCTGGCCTGGGCCGTTTCAATATCTTCGGGGGTGGAGCGGACGTTGACGTTTTCGGTCAGGCCAAACTCTTTGCGAAAGCCGGTGGCTACCTGCTTGATAGCGGCGTTGCCGGCCTCCTCCGGCAGCCCAATGAGGCCAGCTCTGAGGTTGGGGGCGGCCATCAACCGCTCAAAAATGGGGTAGGCGGGGTCGTAAGGGCCATCCAGCGGGTCGCGGGTCAGCTCCCGGAAGGCGGTTTCATTGAGAAAAAGGTCGGTGCGGCCATCCTCGGCCCAGGTGCGCTTGGAGGTGAAGCCATCGAACCCGGGAAAACGGCCCAGTACCCCCACAATCCGCACGATGCGCTCATGGTCCAGTCCTTCCCCTTTCAGCCGCAGGGTAGCCCCCACGCTGCGCTCAAAATATTCGGATAGCCCCTGGCTGATGATGACCGCCTGGGGGTCGGCCTGTAGCTGGTCAAAACTGGCCGGGCCGCCGGCAACCCACTCGATGCCTTCGGGGTAGGCAATCTGCCCCAGGTTGCTGTCCAGGCCAAAAACACGCACGCCCACCTTGCGTAGCCCGACATCATCGCGCACCTGGGTGTCAAAACGATAAGTGACCGCCACGTTGGGGCCGAGAGCGCCGTCGGCCCGCAGTTGGGCCAGCAATTCGCGGGTAAAGCGGTTGCTGACGTCCGGTAGAGGCGTTGGCCTGGGTGGGCCGGGGCCATCTTGCGGGGCCGGAACCGCGCCGCTTTTACGGATAATCAGGGCGGCGCCGTTGCTAAGACGGGTATCGGTGGCGGTGTTGGCCGTTTCGATGGCCAGGCTGGTGGCAAAAAAGGTGGGCAGGGTGGCGCTGATAACAATCATCAGGCTGATCATGGTGTTGCGATTTTGGCCGCGAATGATGTTGCGCTGGGCAAAGTAGCCCACTCGACCGGCGGCCACTTTGACCAGGCCAATCAGCAGCCGCTCCATCGGCAGGGTGATGGGGAAAAACAGCAGCGAGGTGCCGATGATGAGCAGCAGCAGCGAGCCAAAAATCAGCGTGGCTTGCAGCCACAGTACCCCAAAGGTAAAGGCCAGCGGAAAGACAAAAAAGATAAGAGCCGGGTAAAACAGCACTTCCAATCCGCCCCAAAAGATTCTTACACTAATGCGGCGCTCGCGCAGTTTAGCCAGGTCATCCAGCCCCAGGCCCTCGGCCACGCCGGGGTTGATGGCGTACATGATTTTGGTTCCCGCCGCTCGCCGCGCCGGGGCATAGGCGCTGAACATCAGCATGCCGGCGGCGGTAGCGATAGAGAGCAGCAAAGCCTTGAGTGACACCGGCGGCACATCGGCGATGGAAACCTGGGCCTGCTGGGCGATAAACGGCACAATGACGGTGTTGGTTAGAAGCTGGCCCAGCAGCGCCCCAATGCCGATGCCGATGACGCCCAACGTGGCAACCTCGGTGGCCACCAGGGTAAAGAGATAACTCCGGGGTGCGCCCAAAATGCGGAACATGGCCAGGTCGCGGGTTTGCTCCCGCACGTTGGTCAGCACCATGGTGCGCACCAGCAGGCCGACCACGCTCAAGGAGAGAATCCCGTAAATGGAAACCAACGCCTGGAAAAAGATAAAGGCTTCAAAGGTGTTGCTGAGGATGGTGGCGCGAGGCAGGTTGTAGTTATAACTTTCGCCCAAAATCCTTTGAATCTGCTCGGCCAGGGTGCGGGCGCGGAAAGCAGCCGCCTGCGGGTCGTTATCGGCGTAGAGGCCCTCATCAAAAGCCACTACAATCCGCTCGGCCTGGCCCGGCAGGTTCAGCCATTGGCGCACGTAATCCAGGTTAACCAGGATGCCGTCGTTGCTTTCCAGCCCGGTGACGCCCCGCTGCAAGGCCACCGCGCTGACGGTGAGGGTGGTGCGGGCGCGGCGGTTGCTGACATTGGCGGCGCTTTCAACCCCCTTTTGGCGCGGGATGGGCAGGGCATAGCTGATGTCAAAGGTGTCGCCGGGGCGGAGGCCGAAGGTATCGGCGGTTTCTTGCAAGACAACAGCGTAGCCGGGGTCAAACCTGAGGGTGCCGCTGATCACCTCAAAATCGCCCAAATCGTCAATGGTGCGATTCAAGGCGATAAACTGGGCGCTGCCATGGAGGATGTCTGTGGTGCGCCCATAGGGGGCCTCTGGCTCTGGTGCGTGGTGCGCCGCTAGGGGGCCTTCGGCTCTGGTGCGTGGTTCTTGGGTGTTGCCTGCCTCACTGGCAAATGCCAGTTGATTGCTGGCAATAGTAATCTCCCCCGCTCCCCTGCTCCTCCCGCCCTTCGGCGCACCCGAAGGGGTGTGCTCCTCCGTTCCGCTCCGCGCCTCCTCGTCTCCCCTGACCGGCGCATCTACCTCCACGATGCCTTGAATGCGGGACACAACCCGCTTGATGTTCGGGTCGCTGTTTTGGATGACCGGGATAACGCTGCGCTCGTCAATGAGCAGGTTTGGCTCGATCTCACTCTTGGTGATGACCAGGTCATAATCACCGGCGCTGTTGCTGATGGTCGCCACGTAAAAACGCTCGTATACGTCAACCGTAGCGTTCAAGGCCACCAGCACCCCTACCCCCACGATGAGCGCCAACAGCATGAGAATGGTGCGGATTTTGCGCCGGCTGAGATTTTTGAGAACGTACTTTAGAGTCATAGGTAATTGGAGATTGGTAATTGGCAAAAGAGATTGTACCGAATTTAAGGGTAATGACCAATTTGAGACAAATTGCTTTACCGGCTTATGATTTTATGCTAAACTTTGGGAAATAAATAACCAATTACTCAGGAAGATAACCATGCCCATTTGTCGAGACTGTAACGGTACCGGCCAACGAGAAATCAAGCGAGAAATCACCACCCGTTGTCCCGATTGCGGCGGTAGTAAGCTGCTGCCCAATGGTTTGGAGTGTAAACGCTGTGACAAACACGGCGAGGTGGGGACGGGTGAATTCAAAGTGCAAAAGAAGCTATGCCAAACCTGCCTGGGCAGCGGCAAAGTGTCTGAAGGCTCGATGACCGCCTGGTTTCTGTTCAGGGTGGTCCCTGCCACTTTAGTCATTTTGGGCGGCGGCGGAGCGGTCATCTGGGCCATTTTGACCTTTGCGCAAAGCCCCCTGGCGGCGGCTATTGTGTCGGTATTGGTTTTTGGCGGCTGGGGGGTGTTGATGTCCTATTTTATCCGCCAGATGCCGCGCATGGGAGAAATTTCGCCCACCAACTGGTTTTTGATTCGGGCTATTCCCACTACTCTCGTGGCGCTGGGCGCAGGAATACCCGTGGTGTGGGTCTCGTGGCTCAGCCTGGCCAATGCGGTGGTAACGGCTGTCCTGACTATCGTGGCCTTCGCCATTTGGGGTGGGGTGATGTACTATTTCATCAGTCACATGCCCGAATAATGTGCTACGTATCAAGGGCCGGGCCTCACATATTACGTTTTACGCTTTACGTTTTACCTCTTCTTTTTTTGGCAACCTGTACCTTTACCCCGGCTCAACACCGCCTTGACCGCCTCTACGTTTTTGACGTCAGCGATCTGCATCTCAACCATTATGAAGCCTGCATCGCGGCGACGGGTGAGCCGAGTCCCTGCCAGCTTGACTCCCCGCCGCCCGGCAAGTCGTACCAGGATTTGCTCACCGATTACGATACCCTCATTTTTCTGGCTACGCTGCAAGGCATTGTCAATCGTGACCGCCCCCAACTATATCTTTTGCACGACCACCAACGCCTGAAAACGCCGGGGGTAGACGCCTTTTGGCTGGAGAAGTACCGGGAGGCCGGTCAACCCTACGGCTGGCTGGCCGATACCCAAATTATCGAACTCCGCAGCCTGGAAGAAGTTTTAGAGACCTTTGCCGATCAGGTTGAGGGCGTTGTGCTGTGGGACCCGGCGGTTCCGGCGACTCTGAATGTCGCCACCACCATCGCCGGGGTAGAAAATCTGGCCGTGCTGCGAGCCAATAACCAATTACCAATTACCAATTACCTAAAAACCAAAATCTCCCTGGTCAACCTCTTCCAACCCGGCGCCAAAACGCTCCCCGATAGCGCTACCCCTTCCTCCGGTTCGCCCAAAACCGACGCCTACCTGTGGGCCAAAGAAAAATACCTGGATACGGGTCGCGCCAACCCGCTTTTTTTAGCTTACCTGGAAGACGGCTGGCCGGCCACGCTTTACAGCCGTAAACAGATGACTCGGGGTGGGGTGTACGCTTTGGAGCGGGACTACGTGGTGCAGCAGCGCGGTTTTGCTTTTGACCTCTCCCCCTGGGCCGACGAGCCGCCCAACGACGCCCCCGGCCAGCCCCTGGGCGCGGATGCGGCCACGCTCAAAACTATTGTTGAGGCCGCACAGGCGCAGGCCGGGGGAGGGTTAATCAAGGTGTGGGGCTTTATTCCCTGGTATGAAAAATACGCCGCGCCGCCGGGCGTTGGCTCCAACCAGCATACGCCCATCAAAGGGGAGTGGGAAAGCACCTGGCTCTTCTCGGAGCGCGGGGCTTATTTGCAGGGCGGCGGGGGCGACGTGTTTGGTTTGGCGATGGCCAACGTCTCGGTGCATAAGTTTGGGCCGCCGCCGGAGTCTCGCGCCGCGCCCAATCCACCCACCGAGGCAGCCTTGCAGGAACAGGGTTATCTAACCGCCGAGGGGCAGGTGGCGCCGGGTCGCACCTTTGTGATGTTTTACATGGGCGATTACGATTTGGCCCACCCGGTGGAAACGCTGTTGGCTAATTATGCCTCGTCGCCCTGGCAAGACTCCCGCCGGGGGCAGATTCCGCTGGCCTGGGGAGTCAACCCGGCGCTGGTGGAAGACATCCCGGCGATGATGACCTATTTGTATGCTACCCAAACTGAAAACGATTTTTTTGTGGCAGCCAACAGCGGGGCCGGTTATCTCAACCCCGATGCCCTCTCGGAACTGGCGCTGCTGCGCTGGTTGTGGCGCAGCAATGGTTTTTACAGCCAATACGGTTATAACCTGCAGGGCTTTTTGCTCAACGGCAACGGCGCGGCCATGTCGCAGCGGCGCTTGGACGCCTTTACCTTTTTGGCTCCAGGGGGCATCCTCACCCCCGATTACGAGATTGACGAACCCTGGCCGCGCCTGCAGCTTGGCACGCCGCTCTCGGCCATGGCCACGGAGACTCTGGCCGGCACGCCGGACGTGGCCGCCGAGGCCGTCCACTCGGCCTACCGCCGGGTGGTGCTGGGGCAGCAGCGACCGCCTTTTCTGGCCTTTCGCTCTTCGTTTCAATCCTCAACTTTTTTGTGGGGCGTGCGAGATCGCCTGCAAGCGCAGGAGGCGGCGGGAGAGATCAAGGGGAACAACGGGGAAACCTTGCATCCGAATTACACGGTGGTTGATCCGTATACGTTTTTCTTTTTGCTGGAACGGTGGCTAGAGCGACCGCCGACCGCCGAGCGTTGACCGCTCGGTAATTTTTGGCTATACTATAGCTAACCAATTAGCTAAATGGAAGATGATATGGAACTTTGGCGTGTTTCGGCTACAGAGGTGAAAAATTCATGGGGGAGGGTGGTGCGGCAGGTTCTCCAACGTCACAAACCGGCTTTGGTTGAAAGTAAAGGATTGCCGACGGTCGTCATTCTCCCGGCCGATGATTACGAACGGCTGGTCGCTGCTCAGGAGTCTCAAAATCGTCAAACTCGCCAACTTTTGTTGCTGGCAGAGGCGGAGCGTCTGGCTCAAGAAGTGGCCGCGCGTTATCCTGATCAGTCCCCGTTCGACTCAGTTGAAACCATCCACGAGATGAGGGAGGGAACCGCCCAATTTTCACCAACGCGCCTTTGAGCTAGCTGAACGACTCAATCGTCCGGCCACGTATGACTGTCATTATCTGGCTCTGGCGGAGTACCTGGGCTGCGAATTTTGGACGGCCGATGAGCGATTGGTTAACGCCGTGCATGACATGTTGCCGTGGGTAAAGTGGGTAGGCAGGTAGGACTAAAACCAGGTTAACAGGCGGCAGCCTCTTCTCGATGGAGCGCAGCGGCATAAGCGGTTAAACCCAGTTGGGCCAGGTAGCGATCTTCCTCGGCTGATTCTTGATACAAAACTGTTAAGTCTTCATCACTCAAGCTGTCCCAATTCCTGGCCTCGGCAGCCAGAATTTGTTCAGCCTCATCTTCCTCCCAAATAACCAAATCAAGCTGCACTGCCTTTTTGTTGCCAGCCGCATCTACCACAAATTGAGCCGAGTCCAGCAGTTCGAGTAAGCTCATATTTTACCTCTCCTGACCCGCATCATTTCTACCGTTAGTGTAGATTTTTTCATGAGTGCTGTCAAACATACTGGCAACTCTTGAAGTAACGGCACTAGAAATGTCCTGTCTCAAATCTTTACTGATATTTTTATGATTCACACCCTCAACCTGCAACACCCCATAGACCAAATCCGCCGCTTCGCCGGATAAATGGGCGTGCGAAGCCCAGGAGATGAGTTCGCCCCGGAGATGACCGTTACGCGGGTCAAACATAATCTCGGTGATGGCGCAGTTGTGATTTTTCATGGTGCGCAGCCAGGCTACGTCAATGTTGCGGCACAAATCTTTGAGGGTAAAGGTGAAGATGCCGCCGTGCCCCACCACGATGACATTCTGGTGGGTGCGGCCGGCCAGGGCAAACTCTACGGCGGAGCGCATGCGCCCCCACATGGTAAAATAATCCTCGCCGCCGGGAAAGCGCCGTTGCGGCTGGCCGTCAAACCAGGCGTCAATGATGCTGTTGTGATAGGCCCACAACTCCGGCGTGACCGGCTGGCACTCCAACTCCCCCACGTTGACCTCTCGAAAATTTTCCACCACGATGGGCTGCAAGTTGAGCGGCTCGGCGATGATGGCGGCGGTTTCGATGGCCCGTTTGAGGGGCGAGGTATAGATGGCATGGATGGGCTTGTCTTGAAAATAGGCGGCGGTTTGCTGGGCCTGCAAGATGCCTTTGGGAGTCAGGGAGTAGTCAACCAGCCGGCAAGAAAGTTCTTTGGTGAGATTGGCCGGATTTTCGGCGTGACGGACAAAATAGAGACGATTCAAGAGTGTACCTCAAGCGAGTTAAATTTTCCTGACAAACGATTTGCCAGGAAAGTTTTTTAACGCAAAGTCGCCAGGGCGCAAAGGAGATTTTTATTTTTTCTTTGAGTCTTAGCTTCTTTGCGTCTTGGCGTTGTTTTAATGGATGGAGTTTGGTGGTAAATTTAGGGAGTTTTGGCCTTGATCAACCCATACACCTCGCCCGGTTCGGCGTGACGGCCCAGCCCTTTTTTGGAGAAGATGACCTCCCCGTTGACGGTGACTTCAAATTTGCCTCCGCTGCTGGGGATCAGGGTCAGCGACTCGATCCTGGCTTCGAGTTCTGGGTCGCCCAACAGCTCATTCAACAGGCTCACGGCCCGAGGGGTGTAATTTCAAACACGGCAATACTCCAGGGTAATAGATAGCATCGTTTCCTCCTAATCGTAATAACTTGCCCATAGGGGGCCTTTGGCTCGAAGAGTGGATAAAGAGGCAATATCCAACCTTCCATTCCTCCACCTTCCAAATCCTTTACTAAATTTGCCTATCAAAAATTGTTATGAGCGCGCCGGACGGCGGCGTTTGGGTTGAGGCGTTGGATGGGTGGTAGGCGTGGTGGCCCGCTCTGGGTGCTGGCGACGGTAAACGGCCAGGGCCACCCCAATGAGGATGAGCACGGCGCTAACAATCTGGGCAGTAGGAATCCCGCCCAGCGTCCAGGCATCAGGGCGCAGCGATTCAACCAGGATGCGGCCTATCGGATACCAGATGAGATACAGCGAGAGCATATCGCCATCATACAATTTATGGGCATATTTGCGCCCAATCCACATCAAAAGCCCAAAACCAATCAGATTCCAAAGCGACTCGTACAGGAAAACAGGGTGAAAGGTAGTGGTCAAGGGGTAGGTGGTTAAGTCGTTGTAAGGGGGGATGCGCTGGTTGACATTAGTGATGGTAATGCCCCAGGGCAGCGTGGTGGGGGGGCCGTAAAGTTCTTGATTAAAAAAGTTACCCCAGCGGCCAATGGCCTGGGCCAGGAGCATACCCGGTGCGATGTTGTCAATCCAACGCCAAAAGTTTAGCTTTTCTCGCCGGGTGTAGATGAGCGCAGCCAGGATACCGCCGATCAACGCGCCGTAGATGCCGATCCCGCCTTCCCAGATCATCAAAGCGGTAGGAAAGGGGATGGCGGCGCCAAAAATGTTGATGG
>CAZDMM010000267.1:0-8891 GCA_964505845.1 uncultured Caldilineaceae bacterium | reverse complement strand
TCCTTGATTTCCCCGGCAAAGCGAACCGGAACGTGTCGGCCGGCAGCGAAAAGGGATTAACCTTGCCCAGTCCTCGCTCCAGGTAATCCCGCAAGCCATCTTCGGCCTTGTCAAACCCTCCCATAGCTGTGCCCAGGTACACGCCGCTGGCTTCGGCCAGGTCGGCCCCAAAAGGGTAGGTGAGGCCGGCATCCTCCACGGCCTGCACGCTGGCAGCCAGGGCCAATTGGGAACAGCGAGCCATACGCTTGGTTTCTTTAGCCGGAAGATAACGCTCTGGCTTAAAATCCTTGATTTCCCCGGCAAAGCGAACCGGCAGGTGGCGGGCGTCAAAAAGGGTGATGGTGCTGATGCCCGATACCCCCCGCAGCAGGTTGGCCCAGGTTTCTTCCGCCGAGTGACCCAGCGGGGTTATCGCCCCCAGGCCGGTGATGACGACGCGTTTAGCCCTCAACCCGCTCACTCGCCCATTCGCCGCTTTGTTCACCCAGGCCCTGCTCAATCACGGTCACCAGATTCTTTTCGGCGGCTTGTTTGGCTACCCGGATGGCGTTGCGGATGGCGTAAGCATCGGAGCGACCGTGGGCGATAATCACCACCCCGTTGACGCCCAGCAGCGGGCCGCCGCCAAACTCCCGGTAATCTAGCCGCTGCTTCAAGGCTTTAAAGGCGCTGCGGGCCAGCAGCGCGCCCAGCATGGCCAGCGGCCTGGCTTTAATTTCGCGCTCCAGTTGTTTGGTAATCATCGAGGCCACCCCTTCTGCGCCTTTGATAAAAACATTGCCGGTAAAGCCGTCGCTCACCACCACATCGGCCAGACCGGCCGGAATATCTTTGCCTTCCACGTTGCCGATGAAATTGAGCGAACTGGCTTTGAGCAGCGGGGTCACTTCTTGGATGAGCATGTTGCCCTTGTCTTCCTCTTCACCGGTGGATAACAGGGCCACACGGGGCCGGAGGATGTTCAATACTTGGCCGGCGTAGTGGTGGCCCATGTGGGCAAACTGCACCAAAAATTCCGGGCGCACGTCGGTATTGGCCCCAACATCCAACAAAAAACAAAAGCCATGCTGGTGGGGAAACACGGTGCCCAGGGCCGGCCGTTTGACCCCTTTAATCCGCCCCAGGCCAAACAGGGCCGCAGCCAGCGCCCCCCCGGAATTGCCGGCCGTTACAAAAGCGTCGCTCTGGCCCGTTTTGACGGCATTAATGGCAACCACCATGGAGGCATCTTTTTTATTTTTTACCGCCGTGGAGGGATGGTCATCCATCTCGATGACCTGGCTGGCGGGGATAATAGGCAAATCCAGGCCGGCGGTGTGGTGCCTGGCTAATTCAGCGGTGATGATTTCAGGCCGGCCGACCAATTGAACGGTCAGCCCAAAATCGCGGGCTGCCCAGACCCCACCGTGTACAGCGGCCGCCGGGGCGTGGTCGCCCCCCATGGCGTCCAGAGCTATCTTCATGTAGGTCTCCTGGTAAGAGTGGCTGGATTATAACATAGCCTTTAACACCGGGCAATCAGGTTAAAGATTGGAGGATTGGAAGGTTGGAGGATTGCCGCTTCCTCTCATTCCCAAACTCAGTTTGGGAATGAGAGGAAGTTGGATAGAGAGTACATTTTTCCACTCTTCCACTCTTCCTAATCTCCTAGCTGAAACACTTCGCCGGTGCGATGCTGTAAAAGGTACACCTCTCCGGCTTCATCTTGACCAAAGGAGCTGATGGTGTGGCCGCTCGATAACAACTGCGCCTGTGACCAGTCGCCATTAGCCTGGCGGCGCAAGCCCCAGATGAGGCCGGAGCAGTAGTCGGCGTAAAAGTAGGTTCCGGTCAGGGCCGGAAATTGAGCGCCGTGATAGACATAGCCGCCGGTTACGGAGCAGCCCTGGCCGTGATCGTATTCTGCTACCGGCAGCACCAAGCCCTGACCGGCCGGGTCACAGTTATTCGACTCATAACAATGGGAACCTTCCATAATGCGCCAGCCGTAATTTTGCCCACTCGGAGCGCCGGCCGGTTCCACATCAATCTCCTCATACTGGTTTTGGCCCACATCGGCAATGTACATATCGCCGCCGGCCCGGTCGAACGAAAAGCGCCAGGGGTTGCGCCAGCCATAGGACCAAATTTCGGGCCGGGCGTCGCTGCGGTCTACAAAGGGATTGTTTTGCGGCACGCCGTAGGGGTCGCCCGTGTTCACATCAATACGCAAGATTTTGCCCAACAGGGCGTTGAGGCTTTGGCCATTGTTGTGCGGGTCGCCGGCCGCGCCGCCATCGCCCATGCCGATGTACAGATACCCGTCCGGCCCAAAGGCAAGCTGCCCGCCGTTGTGGTTAGAGTAGGGCTGGTCAATAGTCAAGAGAATCTTGGCGCTGCTGGGATCGGCCAGGTCAGGGCGACCGGAAACCTGATAGCGGGCGATAACGGTGTCGCCATCTTTGTTGGTATAATTGACAAAAAAGAAGCCGGTAGTGGGGTAATCGGGATGAAAAGCAACGCTGAGCAGGCCCTGCTCGTTGGCGTCGGAGCCAACCAGGCTCACCATGTCGAGGAACGGCGTAGGGTTGAGCGCGCCGTTCTGTAAAATCAAAATTCGACCGGCCTGTTCTACGACAAAATGCCGGCCGCTGCCGTCGCCGGCATGGGTCAAATAAACGGGCTTGTTGAAGCCGCCGGCAACCGGGATCAGCTTTAGCGCCAGCGAGTCCAGGGCCGGTAGGGTAGCTGCCGGAGCGGGTGGGTCGGCGGGTGCTGCTGTGGCCGGCTCAGGCGTGGCTGCAATTGGCTCCGCTGTGAGCGCCGTTGTGGGTGTGGTGGCTGGAGCGGAGGTTGGAGTTGCGACGGCCTGGGTGGGGGCTTGAGTTGCAGTCGCCGCCGGCACAACCGTAGGCAACGGCGGCTCCGCCGCGCTGCCTTGCCGGCAAGCCGGCAGCAGCACAATTCCGCTCAAAATTAATAAGCCGCTGGCCCACCTTGATACTTGACCCCTGACACTTGACGCCTGATATTTGATACATAGCTTCTGATACTTCATGCTTTCTCTCGCTTTAAATAAAGGGTGGTTAACGTGGTGTTCTCGGCTTGAATGGGATCAGAAGTGACCGAAACCAGTTCCCAACTGCTGTTCCCGACCCGCTGTAAAAATTCCCACAAATCGGGACAGCTCTCTAACGCTCCGGGGGTATCGGGCGTTAATTCTCCTTGCCAGCGGCCATTCACAAAAGTCACCCGCATCAGTTGGGCGGTGCAGATCATATACTCAAAGCGAGCCATATCACCTCTTTGGTTTTACACCGGCAGCCAAAATAAGCTGAACACGGCAAAATTTGAACATCCTGAGTCTACTCGCAAATGGGCAAAGCCCCAAATTTGAGGAGAGTAGGATATGCAGGAAGGCCGGTAGGTTGGCTTTATCCGGCCTTCCAAATCTTCTAAATCACCGAATTTGGTTGTCAAAGCTTATTAGAGAGGGTAATTTACAATGGTTTACTTTCCTGCTATACTTTTCCCTTAATTTTTAGGATGGTTTTTATAAAAAAGGAGGTCGCTGTGCCCAATCGTTTAGCACAGGAAAGCAGCCCATACTTGTTGCAGCACGCTAACAACCCTGTTGATTGGTATCCCTGGGGTGAAGAAGCCCTGGCTAAGGCTAAAGCCGAAGATAAGCCCATTTTTTTGAGCATCGGTTATTCGGCCTGTCACTGGTGCCACGTGATGGAGCATGAGAGTTTTGAGGATGCTCAAATTGCAGCCCTGATGAATGAGTATTTTATCAATATCAAGGTTGATCGGGAAGAGCGCCCAGACCTGGACTCGATCTACATGGAGGCGGTGGTAGCCTTGACCGGTCACGGTGGCTGGCCCATGAGCGTTTTTCTCACCCCTGAAGGCGTGCCTTTTTATGGCGGCACTTATTTTCCGCCGGCACCTCGCTATGGCATGCCCAGTTTTGAGCAGGTGCTCCACACCATCTCCCATGTCTATCATCATCAAAAAGAAGATGTGCGCCAGAATGGGGCCGTGCTGCTGTCTCGCCTGGGGGCCAGTATCCCGCTGCAAGGGGGCGACTCGCTCGACCCGGCCGTGCCGGAATTAGCCCTGCAAAGCTTAACCCGCACCTTCGACTGGACGCACGGCGGTTTTAGCGGCGCTCCCAAATTTCCCCAACCGATGACCTATGACTTCTTGCTGCGAGCCTATTATCGCAATCGCCGGGCCGGCGTGCTGGAAATGGTGGAACTGACCTTGCACAAGATGGCCCTGGGCGGCATGTATGACCAGCTTGGCGGCGGTTTTCATCGCTATTCCACCGACAGCGCCTGGCTGGTGCCGCACTTTGAAAAGATGCTGTACGACAACGCGCTGCTGGCCCGGCTTTACCTGCATGCCTATCAGCTTACCGGTAAGCCCTTCTATCGCCGCATTGTAGAGGAAACCCTGGATTACGTGGTGCGTGAGATGACCGACCCTGGCGGCGGCTTTTACTCCACTCAGGATGCCGACAGCGAAGGTGAAGAGGGCAAGTTCTTTTTGTGGTCGCCGGAGGAGGTTAAAGCCATTTTGGGCGACCGGGAAGGCCGGCTGTTCTGCATGGCCTATGATGTTTCGGTCCGGGGTAATTTTGAAGGAAAATCCATCTTGAATATTCCGCTGCCTTTGGATAAGGTGGCTCAGGATGTGGGCTTGAGCTTGCCGGAGTTAGAAGATGTGCTTAAGCGAGGCCGGGCCAAACTCTTTGCGGCGCGCGAGCAGCGGATCAAACCAGGTCGAGATGAAAAAATTGTCACCGCCTGGAACGGCCTGATGGTCGCTGCCCTGGCCGAGGCGGCACGGGTGCTGAACCGGCCTGATTACGCTGCTGTGGCCGGGCGCAATGCCGAATTTGTGCTGTCGGTGATGCGTAAGGCTGGGCGGCTTTTCCGCACCTGGAAAGCCGAACCGGGGCAGGCAAAATTGATGGGCTATCTGGAAGATTATGCTTTTTATGCCGATGGGCTGCTGGCTTTATACCAGACCACGTTTAACCCTCGTTGGTTTCAGGAAGCGCGCGCCTTGATGGATGTTGTTTTGGAGCATTTTCAAGATGAAAAGAACGGCGGTTTCTTTGACACGGCTGATGACCACGAACACCTCGTGACCCGGCCTAAAAATTTGCAGGATAATGCTACACCCTGCGGCAACAGCATGGCCGTGCGGACTCTGCTGCTGTTAGCTGCCTATACCGGCCAAACCAGGTATGAAGCGCCGGCCTTAAGAGCTTTGAGCGCCCTGCAAAACCCGATAGCTCAATATCCGGGCGCATTTGCTCACTGGCTGGGAGCGCTGGAGTTTACCACGGCCTCACCCAAAGAAGTGGCTATTATTGGGCCGCCAGGTCGTGAGGATACGACTGCCCTCATCCAGACGGCGCTGCGGCTATATCGTCCCAATCAAGTGGTGGCAGTCACCGATGAGGGACAAACTGCTGGTCACCCGGAATTGGTAGAGAATCGCCCCAGGCAGGCCGGCCAGGCCGCCGCCTATGTGTGCCGGCGCTTTACCTGCCAACAGCCGGTGACCACGGCCGATGCGCTGGCAGCCCTGTTAGAGACCTGAGCAAAATTGCAGTGCATTATGACAAAAAATAAAGCCACCCAAGCGGGTGGCTTTTTATGGAGGACTATTTGAAGATGTAGATTTAGAGATTGCTGACGATGTTGCTGAAGACGTTGCCGACTACCGGGCCAAGCAGCAGCAGAATAGCGATGACAACGATAGCGACCAGGACCAGGATCAAAGCATATTCTACCAAACCTTGACCTTCTTCACGGGGGAGGAATAACATTGTTTAATTCCTTTCTTTACTAAAATAAATAAATTAAATTTGGATGTTCTGAATATACACCATCTCACAAGGGGCAAACACCCTAAAAATTGGGGGTTTTGCCTGGGAATTCCTTAGAGTTTTTTAACTTTTTAAGGAACAACGCTCATTTACCTGGCTAAATTACCGGCCTTGTTCATATTCAGAGCGCATCACGTGTGCATGGCCTGCCCCAAAAAAGGAAAAGCCACTCGATCGAGTGGCTTTTCTGAATAAAAAAAGAATATAACAAACAAATAAATTAGAGGTTGCTGACGATGTTGCTGAAGACGTTGCCGACTACCGGGCCAAGCAGCAGCAGAATAGCGATGACAACGATAGCGACCAGGACCAGGATCAAAGCATATTCTACCAAACCTTGACCTTCTTCACGGGGGAGGAATAACATGATATATTGACTCCTTTCTGTATAGATTTTATAGAACTGTGATGATAATAACCAAAATTGGACAAATTGGCAATAAATTTACCGTGAATTTTTTCTAACTTTCGGGTAAGATTAAAGTACTAAAATTTACCGGCGAGGAGACCCTCGATGACGTGCTCAAAATCCTCGTAGGGATATGCGCCGGCCAGGGGAATGCCGTTGACCAAAAAGGCCGGCGTACCTCGAACCCCCATGACCTGGGCCAAACGAATATCCTCATCAATGATAGGCTGGTCTTTGAAGTTGGCTAAACATTGTTCAAAGGCAGTTTTGTCTAAGCCCAAATCAACGGCCAGTTTAGTTAAGTTAGCCGGGGTAAAACCAATCCCCTGGTTAGCATAAAGAATGTTATGATAATCCCAAAAGCGGTTATCCTGCTGTTGCGCGGCACATTCTGTACCCTGGGCGGCTGTCATGGAGTCGGCCCCCAGAATGGGGTAATGGATATAAGCCAGTTTGACTTTGCCGGTATCCACATACTTTTCCCGAATACGAGGCAGCGTTTCGTGGGCCCACCGGCCGCAGTAGCCACAGTTGAAATCGCCAAATTCGATGATGGTGATGGGAGCATTGGCATTCCCCTGAAAGTGACGCGCTCCGGAAGTAACGGCCAGCATAACGGCCTGGTGAGGATCGGGTTTGTTCATTTGGCCGGAGTCTGCAACGGCGGCTAATGGTGCTGCTGGGGCTGCTGCTTCGGGAAAGACGAGGGGTCGAAGATAGAAGCCACCCAGGCCGCCTACCAATAACCCTACCAGCATAAGTATCCAGGGGTTTGAACCCGATTTCTTGGGCGCAGTAACTTCTGCCGGGGTTGAAGCCACAAAGGCATCAGGCTGCTCCGCCTCTGGTGTGACAGGAGTAGGCGTGTCCAGTTCCAAAGTTGCAGCTTCGAGTCCATCTTCTTTTTCCAATTCAACCACAGCAACCTCCTAGCCGACCTCTTGAGTAATGAAGCCGGCAGATAACATGTTAGCTAAACTCTACCCCAATCGTGACTAAAAATCAAATAGTAGTTCTACTTTTGCCCTTTTTCTATTTTTGCCCAACTATCTTTGAGCGAGACCGCCCGATTGAATACTAACTTTTCAGCCGTGGAGTCTGGGTCAACACAAAAGTAGCCCTGGCGTTCAAACTGGTAGCGGCTGCCCGGCTGCGCTCCGGCCAGGCTTGGCTCAACCCAGCACGAGTTCAGAACCTCTAGCGAGTTGGGGTTTAAGTTGGTGGTGTAGTCGGCCCCTGCGGGCATATCATCGGGGTTGGGTTTGGTAAAAAGATGATCGTACAGGCGCACTTCGGCAGGCAGGGCGTGGGCCGCCGACACCCAATGCAGGGTAGCTTTAACCTTACGGCCATCGGGTGGATTATCTCCGCCGCGAGTTTGCGGGTCGTAGGTGCAGTGCAGTTCAACGATTTGGCCGGTTTGGGGGTCTTTGATCACGTCAACACATTTGATGAAGTAGCCATAACGCAGACGCACCTCTCGACCCGGCGCTAACCGGAAGAACTTGGGCGGCGGCTCTTCTCTGAAATCGTCCTGTTCAATGTAAAGCACGCGGGAGAAAGGAATCTTGCGGACGCCGGCAGCGGGGTCTTCAGGATTGTTAACGGCGTCCATCTCTTCGACCAAATCGGCGGGGTAGTTGTCAATGACCACCCGGAGTGGGCGCAGCACCGCCATAACGCGAGTCGCCCGCTTGTTAAGGTCTTCGCGCAGGCAGTGTTCTAGCAGGGCAATGTCTACCGTGCTGTTGTTTTTAGCCACGCCGATGCGCTCGGCAAAGTCACGGATGGCTTCGGGGGTGTAGCCGCGCCGCCGCAGCCCAGACAGAGTCGGCATGCGCGGGTCGTCCCAGCCGCGCACGTGTCCCTCCTGCACCAACTGCAGCAGCTTGCGTTTGCTCATCACGGTGTAGGTCATATTGAGTCGAGCAAACTCAATTTGACGCGGCGCAAAAATTTCAAGTTCCTTGAGAAACCAGTCGTACAAGGGGCGATGGTCTTCATATTCCAGGGAGCACAGCGAGTGGGTGACGCCTTCAATTGAGTCACATTGGCCATGCGCCCAGTCATACATGGGGTAGATACACCACTGATTACCGGTGCGATGGTGGGGCGGCTCGTGGATGATGCGATACATGACCGGGTCGCGCAGGTTGATGTTGCCGGAGGCCATGTCAATTTTGGCCCGCAGCACGCGGGACCCGTCGGGGAATTCTCCCCGGCGCATACGCTCGAACAGGTCCAGGTTTTCTTCGACCGAGCGGTTGCGATAGGGGCTTTCAACGCCCGGTTCGGTCAGCGTGCCACGATTCCGGCTGACTTCTTCGGCGTTTTGATCGTCAACATAAGCTTTGCCCTTTTTGATGAGTTTGACAGCAAATTCATAAAGCTGTTCAAAATAGTCGGAGGCGTAAAATTCGCGCTCTTCCCAATCAAAGCCCAGCCAGTGGATGTCTTCTTTGATGGCATCCACATATTCCACATCCTCTGTGATGGGGTTGGTATCGTCAAAGCGCAGTTTGCATTTGCCGCCAAATTCATGGGCCATGCCAAAATCAATGCAAGTGGCCTAGGCAAGGACGATGTGCATGT